>NZ_JBWDLJ010000029.1:0-564 GCF_056238645.1 Formosa sp. F44 | reverse complement strand
TTTTTAAATTTGACGATTTCCAATAAAAAAATAAATAGTAAAATTTAAAAATTCGGCTTGTGTTTAATCCGAAAAGTAATAGCTTATTATCAGCGCTACTTTTCATATACGGAGCCGTTAGGGTGCATTAGCCCTCAAGCCATTCATTTAGAAAATCCCTAAGTTGATTTAAGTTTTCTTCATTTAAATAAATAAGCGAATGTCCGTAAACAGTGTCTAGTTCAAGCAGTAAATCGTCCAGTCCTTCTCCTGTAAAATTATCAGTAGTCTCAATTGTAAGTTTATCTGTTTCATTTGTTTTAATTGTAATTCCCATAATTTAAAAACGCACCCTAACAAAGTATAAAATTCATGCTAGGGATTTTTTTGGTTAATATATTTTTTCTTCTAGTTTATTTGCTGTGTGATTCCTACGGAATCAAAACAGCACGATCTTTATTCGGAGCGTTGCCATTCATTGACGGAACGCACTCTGAATCCAAAAATTAGAGTTTATAAAAATCGCTTTTTGACAAGAAAACACTGAAACTTTACTCAAATTAGGAATAAAAAATTACAGCGGAT
>NZ_JBWDLJ010000028.1:0-571 GCF_056238645.1 Formosa sp. F44 | reverse complement strand
TTAATTACCTCAGTCAGCTTACTGTAGATACTGCAAACCATGTTATAAGCGATATAAAAGCGTACCATGCAGACGGTAAAGACAGTCAGCATTTACCAGATATTGTTAAGCGCGTAAAACAACGGCTTTGGAAATCACAACTTGTTTGGGAAAATTGTGTAGCCGACACAGGCTATAGTAGCGGTGAGAATTATGCTTTTCTAGAAGCTATAGGTTTAAAAAGTTTTATACCCGCTCATGGCACTTATAAAGGTGGTCCAGATGGATTTACTTATGATAAAGACAAGGATCGTTACACCTGTCCAAAGGGTAAAACCATACCATTTAAGAAGGTATTTATTGAAAAAAAGAATAACACCAAAAAGAAGGAATATCGCGGGTCAAAACAGCTGTGTATAGACTGCCCGATTCGCATAACATGTCTTGGGAAATCAGCCCAAGAAAAGAAATTTACAGTTACCTATTATCGTGAGGAATACCAACGTAATATAGCTCGAGTAAACAGTAATCAAGGGCGTTACATGAAAGGAAAACGGCAAAGCACCGTAGAACCCGTATTTGGAACCCTGAC
>NZ_JBWDLJ010000027.1:0-646 GCF_056238645.1 Formosa sp. F44 | reverse complement strand
CGCTATTTTTTATATACAATGTTGCCACACGTATTTGTGAGTTATCTATTCAGTTCTATAATTAAAATCAAAAGTCCGAAAATTGTGAAAATTGGCACTAAAGCTTGCACAAAACTAAAAATAAAATCAGCACCGGTTATACTTCTTTTTGCGTTATATTTAGTTGTAAATCCTCCAATCGGTCTTCCTCCAATCATACTTGAGGCAGAGGTAATTATTGGTTTGGTTCCTTTCCATTTTATAAACAAATTCAGAAACAACTTAAAGTATCCGACGTAAATAATTCCGATTGACATTAAAAGCAAAGTCATTCCACGTTCAATATAGAAGAAATCAGATAATTCTAAAATTACTCCAATCAAAGAACATAATCCGCTTGCATATAATGCTTTTGAGTACATTTTTGGGTTCATTAAATCATCCTGAAATGAGAAAATTATCCCACCAATCAAAAATGAAATTCCGAAACATATATATTTAATTATTTCAATATTATTCAATCCAGCGTGATTTTCTTATATGTGTGGCAACGTTTATGTGTATCTTAAGTTAGCCTTATCAAATATAAGTTATAAATTAAGTATCAATCAGAAAGAACAAAAAGAGAGGATTAAGGTTATTTTGTGTATTGAGACTGCGATCTCGT
>NZ_JBWDLJ010000026.1:0-678 GCF_056238645.1 Formosa sp. F44 | reverse complement strand
CGTTGCCATTCATTGACGGAACGCACTCTGAATCCAAAAATTAGAGTTTATAAAAATCGCTTTTTGACAAGAAAACACTGAAACTTTACTCAAATTAGGAATAAAAAATTACAGCGGATTTTTTAGCAAGATTGTGGAATAGGAATTGAAAAACTGTACTGAATGCGGAATTGCTCACTCAGACGTGAAATAAGAATCACATCGGAATTATTTATTTAATTCCAAGTATTCTATTAAAGGTTTTTAATTCGCACTTATAAAATTGAATAAATTTTTGTTTGAATGATTTTAGAAAATTGCGCATATTGTAAAGTATTTAAGTGTAATTGTATGACGAAAAAGTATTGAATTTGTTACAAATATTATTTGAATTATTAATCAAAACCGAATTGTGTGTGTGGAATAAAGCAAGTTTCGGAATTGCTCACTCAAACGGAATTGAAAAATAAAGCGGAATATAACGCTGACGGAATTTATTCAAACGCTAAAAATCTGAAAACGGAATTTAACTGGACAATTTGAACTCTGAGAAAAAACAACGAAATGGCAACACCGTGTATAATTAATTGCTTTTTACGTGCTTACTTGCGAAAATTCCTGCGGAATTTTCTTGCGTTCGTTTTGGTTTACTAAATTAGTTGCTCAAACACGCAACTAATCATACACAACAACGTTGTG
>NZ_JBWDLJ010000024.1:0-982 GCF_056238645.1 Formosa sp. F44 | reverse complement strand
TTTTACGCGCTTAACAATATCTGGTAAATGCTGACTGTCTTTACCGTCTGCATGGTACGCTTTTATATCGCTTATAACATGGTTTGCAGTATCTACAGTAAGCTGACTGAGGTAATTAAATTTTCTTGCTTTGCCGGGTTTTACACTAATACGCGCATCGGGATCGGTGGGGCTATAATGTGTTTTATTACTCGTGTAGCGACTGCCTTTAGCGCCAGCTCCTGGGCGAGCATCTTGATCTTTTGCCCATTTGGTATTACGGCTTTTTATAGCTTGTAATTCCTTGTGAGATGCAGATAAAGTTTGCTGATTTTTATCTGCTTTATTTTCTTTAGATTGCCTTAAAGGGGTGTGCTTGTCTCGATTGCTAATGTTACGAATATGGCGCAGGTGATGTTCTAAATCTTCTTCAGGAACTTTAAGTTCTAAAGTATCCATGGAAGCATTGGCTTTTACAGGAGCAGAATCTATTGTTTGCGTGTGTCCAGCGACCATACCTGCGGATACACATAGTTCAAAAACCTTTATAAAAACAGATTCANTCTAAATCTTCTTCAGGAACTTTAAGTTCTAAAGTATCCATGGAAGCATTGGCTTTTACAGGAGCAGAATCTATTGTTTGCGTGTGTCCAGCGACCATACCTGCGGATACACATAGTTCAAAAACCTTTATAAAAACAGATTCAAAAACGTCTTCCGGAAATAATTGTCGTGTACGGCTAATGGTAGAGTGCCACGGTAATTCTTCGTCTATATCATAACCTAAAAAATACAGTATATCCAAACGCATGCTACAATGTGCAATAAGCTTGCGATGACTAGTTATATTTTCTAAATACCCCACTAAACAAAGTTTAAAAAACACAATGGGATCGATGCTTTTTTGTCCGCTTGATCCATAGAACTTTTGAGTGGTTTTATAAAGAAAATTAAGATCTATAGCTGTATGAAGCCGCCGGTAGAAATTGTCTTCTGGCACACG
>NZ_JBWDLJ010000023.1:0-1100 GCF_056238645.1 Formosa sp. F44 | reverse complement strand
TTGTAAGTTCGGCTAAAATTTTCAATTTAAAAGGTTCACTGTACCTTCTAATTACTTTGTCATTTCTATACATAATGTTTAAAATTATGTAGCCTTTATTCAGGACGGGTCAAAATTACTTACAACGTTTATGTATAAGAATAGTTGCGGGTTTGTATGCGAGGATTTTCCGAAGGAAAATCAGACGTTACAAACACACAACGACCTTTGATTAAGCACTAAACCGCAATTATTTTTATACGGTGTTGTGTTTAGTTATTTTTTCGTTTCTAATTTGTTAATCAGTTTATTAATCGTTTTACTATCCATTCGGGAAACTAACTTTTCCGATATATTTTCAAGTCGGTCGTCATTAAATTCATAAAGGTCTTTGTCAATTTCGTGAGACAATGATTTAAGGAAATTAAAACCGCTGTCTTCAACTCTTTTATAGAATTTAAGTAAATCGGTATATTTCAGTTCCGTTTTATTTTGAAATTCCGTTATATTTTTAGTTTTATTGTCAAGAATATTCCTTGCGTGTTTTATTGAATTATTCAAATTCCTTAAATCACGCATCTCAACATAATCCGATATCTCTTTTGGATTTATTTTCTTTGATTTTAAAAAGTCCTCAACAATTTCCCATTTATACAATCCACTTTCTTTAATTTCTTGATAAGATGCTTTGAGTAAAAATTTTAAATGAGTTTCAAAGTGTTTATAGGCATAAATAACTTTCATTTCTGAAACTGCGAACAACTCTTTTTTTAAGAAGTAGATTTCCATATGTTTCATATAACCTGGTTCTTTTATATCAGACTCAACTTGACTTTCCAGTTCAGTTAATTTTTGTTCAAGGTCTTTAATCAGTTTATTCGATACAAAGTCATAATGATTATTTTCCACATTTAGAAAGAACGTTTGAAGTCCTAAACGACTTACTTCTCTTTTTTGTCTATATTTTTCTGACTCGGTCAATCTTGGTTTTTTAATTAAACACAACGTTTATGTGTATCTTAAGTTAGCCTTATCAAATATAAGTTATAAATTAAGTATCAATCAGAAAGAACAAAAAGAGAGGATTAAGGTTATTTTGTGTATTGAGACTGCGATCTCGT
>NZ_JBWDLJ010000022.1:0-1204 GCF_056238645.1 Formosa sp. F44 | reverse complement strand
TCGGATGTTTTTCATAATTGTAGGTAACGGTTTTGTGTATGATTAGTGGCGTGTTCAAGTAACTAATTTAGCAAATAAAAACCAAATAGAAAATCCGCGAGGATTTTCGTAAGTAGGCGAGAACTAGCCATTAATTATACACGGTGTTGTGGTGCGTTTTTTTACTTACTTTCATAATAATCGACAAGTCCTTTGCAATAAAGTTTTCCAGAAATATCTCCAAAAGCACCTAATCTCTTTTTTAGAATAATTGCTCTTTCACTTGGATGAAGGTCTTTTCTTAATTCATCGTAAATACGATGATAAAATGCGACTGCCTGATATTCTCCAATGTGAGTAAAAAGTAAATGTTTATCAATACTTTTTGCTGTAATCCAAATACTTCTTTGATATTTTTTCAATCGTGCATCGCTCAAACTTTCCATTGGATTTATTTTTTTCACTTCGTGATTTCTTGAAGCTTTTATATCTCGTCCAAATGCGTGTCCAATGTTGTTTCTTATATTCCGTATCTTTTCCAAATTCCCAATTTGATTAGCTAAAGGACGTGGAATAATTCCAAAATATTTTTCGTAAGCACTAATTCTTGAATTCCAATCTCCTTTAGTTATAGAAACAATAATTTCGTCAAGAAATATGTTTTTTCGACCATTTCCTTTTAAGATGTCAATTCCGTCTATTGATTTTGGCATTTCAAATAATATTCCTGGGTCAGATAGCAATGCTAATTCAACGACTGTGGATATATAAATTTCTAAACTTGAACTTAATGCCATTAAAGCATTCAAATTATTCCATTTCTTAAACTGATTAAATGATTTCGACCAATCTTTTAAATCTTTGAATGTTTCTTCTCCTTTTGGTACCGAAAACTCTAAATAATCAGATGCTTTATTCTCCCATTTACCATTCTCGCCAAGGTTTTTATAAACATAATTTACTCCAGCATCATTAGACCAAAGCATTTGATTTAATTCATCCACGTGTTTGTTAAAAACTTGAAATGTCCAAGTTGATTTTCTCGATGATTTCCATCGTTTAAATGTCTCTGTACTTTTACTCACAATGTTTGTCTTAAATGCACTACAACGTGCTTGTGTATGGTTAGTTGCGTGGTTCAGCGACTAAGTTAGCAAACATTTACGAACCCGTGAATATTCCGCAGGAATATTCGCAAGTAAGCTCAATAAAGCAATTAATTATA
>NZ_JBWDLJ010000021.1:0-1236 GCF_056238645.1 Formosa sp. F44 | reverse complement strand
TATCTTAAGTTAGCCTTATCAAATATAAGTTATAAATTAAGTATCAATCAGAAAGAACAAAAAGAGAGGATTAAGGTTATTTTGTGTATTGAGACTGCGATCTCGTTTTTCATGACAATCCCCTCTCTTTTCTACTATTATTTCGAACAGTTCTGTGAGACTTTAGATCTCGTTTTTAAGATGCAGAAAAGCTAGTAGATCACTTCTTTCGTAAATTTCATATACATGATTAAAAATACAAATTATTTCGGAATAGATATAAGTAAGGATGTCTTTGATGTTATTGGAGAAGATGGTAAACATTATGAGTTTAAAAATGACCTATCTGGCTTTAAAAAGTTATTGAATTTAACTAATGAATTTTCTCATTGTGTAATGGAATCAACGGGAGTTTACCACTTACGTTTAGCGTATTATTTATATGAAAATGGAATAGCTGTAAGTGTAGAGAACCCTTTGTCTATAAAACGCTTTATACAAATGCGATTGACGAAAATAAAAACAGACAAGAGAGACTCCCAAATGATTTATGAATATGCCGTACACTCCGGGGTCGAACTTCGACTATGGAAAGGCCAAAATAAAACACAAATAGCATGTTCTCAAATAATAAGCCTAACCAATTTATATACTAAACAAACCACGGCTCTTAAAAATAAGTTACAAACAGAAGAGTCCATGGGATCTCCGTGTTCCAATGTGATACGGTCCTTAAAAAGAAGTTTAAAACATCTGAAAAAAGAAATAGATAAGCTCGAAAATTCATTACTAGAGCTAGTTAAGAAAGATAATCAAGATTTACTTACTAGGGTTGAGAGTATTCCTGGTATAGGGCGGAAATCAAGTATGTTATTGATTGTATTAACAGGAGGATTTGAACGCTTTAATAAAGCCTCAGAGCTATGCTCTTTTGCCGGCTTAACTCCTATGATAAGACAATCTGGAAGCAGTATAAGATCAAAATCAAGGATTAGTAAAATGGGTAATAGACGATTAAGAAAAACGCTATTTATGTGTAGTCTCTCAGCTAAAAAACATAATAAAGCGTGTAGGGAAATCTTCGATAGAATTGTAGCAAAAGGGAAAAGTAAAAAAATTGCTTTAATAGCAGTCTGTAATAAGCTTTTAAAACAGGCATTTGCCCTTGCAAAATCAGGATTGATTTATGATAAGAACTATAGAAGTATTTTAGTGAAAACAAACTAATAATTACTTGCTTTTTAACACAGTTCTTGG
>NZ_JBWDLJ010000019.1:0-1882 GCF_056238645.1 Formosa sp. F44 | reverse complement strand
TCCAATAGTCGTCTTTCTCTAGAAAGGAGGTGTTCCAGCCGCACCTTCCGGTACGGCTACCTTGTTACGACTTAGCCCTAGTTATCGACTTTACCCTAGGCCGCTCCTTGCGGTGACGGACTTCAGGCACTTCCAACTTCCATGGCTTGACGGGCGGTGTGTACAAGGCCCGGGAACGTATTCACCGCATCATGGCTGATATGCGATTACTAGCGATTCCAGCTTCACGGAGTCGAGTTGCAGACTCCGATCCGAACTGTGATAGGGTTTATAGATTCGCTCCTGGTCGCCCAGTGGCNGTGACGGACTTCAGGCACTTCCAACTTCCATGGCTTGACGGGCGGTGTGTACAAGGCCCGGGAACGTATTCACCGCATCATGGCTGATATGCGATTACTAGCGATTCCAGCTTCACGGAGTCGAGTTGCAGACTCCGATCCGAACTGTGATAGGGTTTATAGATTCGCTCCTGGTCGCCCAGTGGCTGCTCTCTGTCCCTACCATTGTAGCACGTGTGTAGCCCAGGACGTAAGGGCCGTGATGATTTGACGTCATCCCCACCTTCCTCACAGTTTGCACTGGCAGTCTTGTTAGAGTTCCCGACTTGACTCGCTGGCAACTAACAACAGGGGTTGCGCTCGTTATAGGACTTAACCTGACACCTCACGGCACGAGCTGACGACAACCATGCAGCACCTTGTAAATTGTCCGAAGAAAAAACTATCTCTAGTCCTGTCAATCTACATTTAAGCCCTGGTAAGGTTCCTCGCGTATCATCGAATTAAACCACATGCTCCACCGCTTGTGCGGGCCCCCGTCAATTCCTTTGAGTTTCATTCTTGCGAACGTACTCCCCAGGTGGGTTACTTATCACTTTCGCTTAGCCACTCAGACCGAAGTCCGAACAGCTAGTAACCATCGTTTACGGCGTGGACTACCAGGGTATCTAATCCTGTTCGCTACCCACGCTTTCGTCCATCAGTGTCAGTATATTATTAGTAATCTGCCTTCGCAATTGGTATTCTATGTAATATCTATGCATTTCACCGCTACACTACATATTCTAACTACTTCATAATAACTCAAGATAACCAGTATCAAAGGCAATTTTACAGTTGAGCTGCAAGATTTCACCTCTGACTTAATCATCCACCTACGGACCCTTTAAACCCAATGATTCCGGATAACGCTTGGATCCTCCGTATTACCGCGGCTGCTGGCACGGAGTTAGCCGATCCTTATTCTTACAGTACCGTCAAGCTGCTACACGTAGCAGTGTTTCTTCCTGTATAAAAGCAGTTTACAACCCATAGGGCAGTCTTCCTGCACGCGGCATGGCTGGATCAGGCTCTCGCCCATTGTCCAATATTCCTCACTGCTGCCTCCCGTAGGAGTCTGGTCCGTGTCTCAGTACCAGTGTGGGGGATCCCCCTCTCAGGGCCCCTATCTATCGTAGTCTTGGTAAGCCGTTACCTTACCAACTAACTAATAGAACGCATGCTCATCTTTTACCGATAAATCTTTAATATTAAAGTGATGCCACTTCAATATACTATGAGGCATTAATCCAAATTTCTCTGGGCTATTCCCCTGTAAAAGGTAGATTGCATACGCGTTACGCACCCGTGCGCCGGTCGTCAGCGGAGCAAGCTCCCTGTTACCCCTCGACTTGCATGTGTTAAGCCTGCCGCTAGCGTTCATCCTGAGCCAGGATCAAACTCTTCATCGTTAAATTTTTAAGTCTTTCGACTATTACTTTTAACAACTAATGGAATTAAATGTTGGTACTCAAAATGGTTTATTCTTTTTTGTTGATAATAACCGTTTCCAGTTATTATCTACGCTGTCAATTCAATATGTTAATGAACTTATTTCTCTTTTT
>NZ_JBWDLJ010000018.1:0-2384 GCF_056238645.1 Formosa sp. F44 | reverse complement strand
GCATTTGAAATAGCAGTGGCAGGAGGATTTACAGGAACGGAAGCAGTTTGGTTAGCGTCACTAAACGGAGCTGATGGAGCAGACGGAAGTAATGGTACTGATGGAAACGATGGTTCAGATGGCTCTTCGGCATATGAGATTGCAGTAGCTGGAGGGTTTTCAGGAACGGAAGCAGATTGGTTAGCGTCACTAAACGGAGCTGATGGAGCAGATGGAAGTAACGGTACTGATGGGAACGATGGTTCAGACGGAGCTTCAGCATTTGAAATTGCAGTAGCTGGTGGGTTCACAGGAACAGAATCAGCTTGGTTAGCGTCATTAAACGGTGCAGATGGAAGTAATGGAGCAGACGGAACGGATGGCTCTTCAGCCTATGAAATAGCCGTAGCCGGAGGGTTTACAGGAACCGAAACAGCTTGGTTAGCATCATTAAACGGAGCAGACGGGAACGATGGAACAGATGGTTCTTCAGCATTTGAAATAGCCGTAGCAGGAGGATTTACAGGAACGGAAGCAGCTTGGTTAGCGTCATTAAACGGAGCAGATGGTACTAATGGAAACGATGGTTCAGATGGCTCTTCAGCCTATGAGATTGCAGTAGCCGGAGGATTTACAGGAACGGAATCAGTTTGGTTAGCGTCATTAAATGGAGTTGACGGAGCAGATGGTTCTGATGGAACAAATGGAAGTGATGGTGCTGATGGCTCTTCGGCATATGAGATTGCAGTAGCCGGAGGATTTACAGGAACGGAAGCAGCTTGGTTGGAGTCACTAAACGGAGCTGATGGAGCAGATGGCTCTTCTGCATATGAGATTGCAGTTGCTGGAGGATTTACAGGAACAGAATCGGATTGGTTAGCGTCATTAAATGGAGTTGACGGAGCAGATGGTGCTGATGGAACAAATGGGAGTGATGGTTCAGACGGATCTTCAGCCTATGAAATAGCAGTAGCCGGAGGATTCACAGGAACGGAAGCAGTTTGGTTAGCGTCACTAAACGGTGCTGATGGAGCAGACGGAAGTAATGGTACTGATGGAAACGATGGTTCAGACGGAGCTTCCGCATATGATATAGCAGTAGCTGGTGGATTTACAGGAACAGAAGCAGCTTGGTTAGCGTCACTAAACGGTGCTGATGGAGCCGATGGAAGTAACGGTACTGATGGAATAGATGGTTCTTCAGCATTTGAAATAGCCGTAGCCGGAGGGTTTACAGGAACCGAAACAGCTTGGTTAGCATCATTAAACGGAGCAGACGGGAACGATGGAACAGATGGTTCTTCAGCATTTGAAATAGCAGTAGCCGGAGGATTTACTGGAACGGAAGCGGATTGGTTAACTTCATTAAATGGAGTTGACGGAGCAGATGGTTCTGATGGAACAAATGGAATAGATGGTTCTGATGGATCTTCAGCCTATGAGATTGCAGTAGCAGGTGGATTTACGGGAACAGAAACAGCTTGGCTAGCATCACTAAACGGAGCTGATGGAGCTGACGGATCTTCAGCATTTGAAATAGCAGTGGCAGGAGGATTTACAGGAACGGAAGCAGTTTGGTTAGCGTCACTAAACGGAGCTGATGGAGCAGACGGAAGTAATGGTACTGATGGCAACGATGGTTCAGACGGTTCTTCAGCATATGAGAGTGCAGTAGCAGGAGGAGTTACAGGAACGGAAGCAGCTTGGTTAGCGTCATTAAACGGAGCAGATGGTACTAATGGAAACGATGGTTCAGATGGCTCTTCAGCATTTGAGATTGCAGTAGCCGGAGGATTTACAGGAACAGAATCGGATTGGTTAACTTCATTAAATGGAGTTGACGGAGCAGATGGAAGTAATGGTACTGATGGAAACGATGGTTCAGACGGGGCTTCAGCCTATGAAATAGCCGTTGCAGGAGGATTCACAGGAACGGAAGCAGTTTGGTTAGCGTCACTAAACGGAGCTGATGGAGCAGACGGAAGTAATGGTACTGATGGAAACGATGGTTCAGACGGATCTTCAGCCTATGAGATTGCAGTAGCCGGAGGATTTACAGGAACGGAAGCAGCTTGGTTAGCGTCATTAAACGGAGCAGATGGTACTAATGGAAACGATGGTTCAGATGGCTCTTCAGCATTTGAGATTGCAGTAGCCGGAGGATTTACAGGAACGGAATCAGTTTGGTTAGCGTCACTAAACGGTGTTGACGGAGCAGATGGAAGTAATGGTACTGATGGTTCAGATGGCTCTTCAGCATATGAAATTGCAGTAGCTGGAGGGTTTTCAGGAACGGAAGCAGTTTGGTTAGCGTCACTAAACGGAGCTGATGGAGCAGACGGAAGTAATGGTACTGATGGAAACGATGGTTCAGACGGAGCTTCAGCCTATGAGATTGCAGTAGC
>NZ_JBWDLJ010000017.1:0-2615 GCF_056238645.1 Formosa sp. F44 | reverse complement strand
ACAAGTAGATTTAAAGCTTTGGGAAGGTCAATCCAAACATCAAACAGAATGTCTTCAAATGACCAGACTCCTTTCTGTGTATACAAAACAGAGCACTATGCTGAAGAATAAAATACATGATGAAGCTGTTTTAGGAAATCCTAGCAAAGCAGTTGTAAGTTCTATAAAACGAAGCTTAAAACACGTTTTAAAAGAAATCAAAACTTTAGAAGATAAACTGATGGTATTAGTTAAAGAAGTCCACCAGGATGTATTAACTCGCTTAAAAAGTATACCAGGAATTGGAAACAAAACGGCATTGATGCTTGTGGTTCTTACAGATGGTTTTGAGCGTTTTACAAGCGGTAGTGAACTCTGCAGTTATGCTGGATTAACTCCTGTAGTTAGAAAGAGTGGTAGCAGTGTAAATGGACGCAGTAGAATAAGTAAAATAGGAAATCAAAAGCTTCGTAATTTATTATTTATGTGCAGTTTTAATGCTTGTAAATACAACAAAGTATGCAGAGATATTTATGAACGAATTGTAGCAAAAGGGAAGAGTAAAAACTGGCTTTAATAGCTGTGTGTAATAAGCTTTTAAAACAGGCTTTTGCTATCGCAAAATCTGGTTTAATATATGATGATTCTTATAGAAGTACTTTAGTGAAAAGTTAATGCTTTTTTACTTGTTTTTTACCACAGTACTTTGTTGTAAAACGTTTTCTTTACTTATTTGTTTTATTAATTGACTATTCTAACAGTCTATGATAATAAAAATAATTAACTCTATCATCTAGTATTGTTTCGATTTTATTAATTATCTCTAATAGATTGGGCATATCTATTTCAACATTTTGATAAGTATTTAAATAAAAATGATTTTCTAATTTTCTACTAAAGGGGTATCTTGAAAAATCGAGATTATCGGATTTGCTATCTGTTTTAATTGTTTCATTAATTTCTTTAATATAATCTAACAAAGTAATAGAAGTTTGGGTAAATTCCTCAAGAGCTTCTTCTCCATCAACGGCTTCTATTCTTTCTAGGGAATGAGTCATTAAATTATATAGATTATGTGTTTTTGGGAAAATACACTCATTTGATTGGATATTATTTAAAGTCCAAATAAGCGCCTTAAGGTAGAGTTCAATACCGTGGTTTAGGTTTGTTAAAATCGGAAATATTAATTCATCACCAATTTTGTCGTAGTTATCTTTTATGCAAAGTTCTAATGTGAATTTACTAGATTTTATAAATCCTTGCCCCATCGAAATTAGATTTCCAATAGGATCATCTTTATCTATACGCCAATTGACAAAAGCAGATTTGTTAAAATCAGGGTTTCCTTGGAATACTTTCCTGTATTTTTCCATTACTTTATTTAATGTTTAGTTTGTATCATATGGATTATAAGTTCCTTTTCCTTTACAATTAGGACACTCAATTAATTTATCACCATTTTCAGATTGAACCATTTTATCACCTTCACATACTTTACATTGATAAGGATTTTTTACTTTTTTAGTCATCGGTTTTTTAATGTTTTACAACGGTCTCGTATAAGAATAGTGCGATTTTGTGTGCGAGGATTTTCCGAAGGAAAATCAGACGTAACAAAATTGCACTAACCTTTGATTAAGCACTAATTTAAGCATTATTTTTATACAATGTGCCTGTTGCACAAGTTAAGAAAAAAGTAGTAATGCAATTGCTTAAAAAATGAACGTTTCTTATCTTTATGTATGCAGGGAAAAAAGACATATCAAGAGAAACTATTCAATCAATTTAGACTTAGCGAACGTGTGCCAGAAGACAATTTCTACCGGCGGCTTCATACAGCTATAGATCTTAATTTTCTTTATAAAACCACTCAAAAGTTCTATGGATCAAGCGGACAAAAAAGCATCGATCCCATTGTATTTTTTAAACTTTGTTTAGTGGGATATTTAGAAAATATAACTAGCCATCGCAAGCTTATTGCACATTGTAGCATGCGTTTGGATATACTGTATTTTTTAGGTTATGATATAGACGAAGAATTACCGTGGCACTTTACCATTAGCCGTACACGACAATTATTTCCGGAAGACGTTTTTGAATCTGTTTTTATAAAGGTTTTTGAACTATGTGTATCCGCAGGTATGGTCGCTGGACACACGCAAACAATAGATTCTGCTCCTGTAAAAGCCAATGCTTCCATGGATACTTTAGAACTTAAAGTTCCTGAAGAAGATTTAGAGAATCACCTGCGCCATATTCGTAACATTAGCAATCGAGATAAGCACACCCCTTTAAGGCAATCTAAAGAAAACAAAGCAGATAAAAATCAGCAAACTTTATCTGCATCTCACAAGGAATTACAAGCTATAAAAAGCCGTAATACCAAATGGGCAAAAGATCAAGATGCTCGCCCAGGAGCCGGCGCTAAAGGCAGTCGCTACACGAGTAATAAAACACATTATAGCCCCACCGATCCCGATGCGCGTATTAGTGTAAAACCCGGCAAAGCAAGAAAACTTAATTACCTCAGTCAGCTTACTGTAGATACTGCAAACCATGTTATAAGCGATATAAAAGCGTACCATGCAGACGGTAAAGACAGTCAGCATTTACCAGATATTGTTAAGCGCGTAAAA
>NZ_JBWDLJ010000016.1:0-2676 GCF_056238645.1 Formosa sp. F44 | reverse complement strand
ACAGTTACCTATTATCGTGAGGAATACCAACGTAATATAGCTCGAGTAAACAGTAATCAAGGGCGTTACATGAAAGGAAAACGGCAAAGCACCGTAGAACCCGTATTTGGAACCCTGACACAGTTTATGGGGTTAAATAAGGTTAATACTATTGGTGTAAAACAAGCCAATAAATGCATGCAACTCTCAGCTATTGCTTACAATCTCAAAAAATACATGAAATTTATTGAAAAACGTACTAAAAGTGATGCAGGAGCACTTGCACTTTATTTTAATCTAAAAAACACCTTTTATAAAGCTATTAATACGCTTTTAAGACCTTGTAAATCACCTAAAATATTAACTGTATAAAAACAGAAACCGTCTCTAAAGACGGTTTTTAATTAAAGGTGTACTATTTGTTTTGGGCTTGTGCAACGATTACCATTGTTGTGCACTGTTTTTTTATTCCTTTTCAACAACGTGATTTGATATAAAAATTTCATCTTCTCCCAATTCAGCCTTATCATTTACCAATTCTATTTCAATTTTTTCAACATATTCTGGCTCAATCAAAATTTCGGCAACGTCTTTTCTGTTAAAATCTCTAGCAAGTAACTCCCATTCGAACACAATCTTTTGAGAGTTTGGTTCAGGTAATAATGATAATTTGAAATATGTATTGTCTTTTTGAATTAATGGTTTATTGTCTCGTGGTTGATAAGTAATTGTTTTTGATTCGTTATCAACAAATTCCGTTAATGATAGTTTTGGGAAAAGTGGCGTTCCTTCGTCAAGTCTACTAACACCTTCCTTAAACTTTATAATAACTCGCCAATCTTCGATTACTACTGAACCAATATTCTCCATTACAAAGTCAAAACTGCACCAAGATTTATTTACTTTATTTGATTGAAATGGGAAAAGTGGGTTTATACTGTCTAATATTGATTTATGAGAATTAAATCTCTCCATTAAAATATCAGATGTTGATTTACTTGTATATCTATATTTTGTTATTTTTTTTTCGAAAATTGGGTTAAGGGTTAAATTATCGTCCAATTCGTTAAATGATATTTTAAAATCAAATTTTCCTTTTTGTCCGATTCCGTGTTGATACCATTGGTAAGCATCTTGATTATCTTCCAATAAATCAACAATATCTTCCCAACAAAAAAGTAGAATTTCAAATGAGCCATTTTCTCTATTCTCTATATCTTTTAATCTAATGAATTCCTCAATTTTTGAATCCTTATTTTGGGTAGAGGCTATAATGTAAACTTCTAACTGTGGTTTGAAAGTTTTAGCTTTTTCTATTTCAGTTATAATTTCTTTCTCTGTTAGTTTTGCATTCGAGTAATCGTCTTTTCCTTTTGCTTGAATTCCCCAATATTGAGTTTCATTTTTAGGTATTCCATAAACGTCAACACCTGCTTGTTCTTGACCTAATCTTCCATTTTTCTTTATCTTATTAGGTATTGCCCAAACTTCTCCCCAAAGCTTTTTGCAAAGTGATTCAAAATCTTGCCAATTTTCAGGTTTTCCTATGGTTTTCTTCATTTCTCAAATGTCTAGTCCTGAAATATGGCTACAGTTAAAAATTGGTTTTAAGCTGATAATTGATATACCATATTTGGTGTTCTATAGTCTAAAGATAAATGTAATCTTATTTCGTTGTATAAATTAATTGCATTTTTTGTAGCCCTCTTCGCATGTGCTTCATTAGTAAAGGTCTGGTCTAGATAAAACTCATCTTTTAGTATGNGTTTTAAGCTGATAATTGATATACCATATTTGGTGTTCTATAGTCTAAAGATAAATGTAATCTTATTTCGTTGTATAAATTAATTGCATTTTTTGTAGCCCTCTTCGCGTGTGCTACATTAGTAAAGGTTTGGTCCAGATAAAACTCATCTTTTAGGATTCCGTTTACACGTTCTGCCATTGCATTTTCGTAACAATGGTTTTCTTCAGTCATGCTAATTTCTATCTTATTTCTTTTAAGTATTTGCGTGTATACATTGCTACAATATTGTATGCCTCTATCTGAGTGATGTATGAGTCCTGTAACATGCTTAGCTTTATAAATGGCTTTATTAAGCGCTCTTACACATCCTTTAAGTTCTAAGCTATCACTTAGGTCGTAACCCATTATTTTCCTTGAGTGCATATCTGTAATTAGTGCTAGATAACAAAATCCTTTTACGGTTCTGATATAGGTAATATCAGACACCCAAACTTGGTTAGGCCTTGTCACTTTTAGGTCTTTTATAATGTTGTCATATTTATAAAAACGGTGATGGGAGTTTGTTGTTCTGGAACTATATTTTTTTATTAAAGTAAGCATGCCCTGAGAACTTAATACTTTGAATAGTGTGTCTCTACCGACTTTAAGATTAGTTTTTCTAAAATCTTTATCCAACGCTTTTATAAGCTTACGTACACCTTCTCTAGGAAGAGATTTGCGTCTTTTCTTGACTATATTAATAACTTGTTGTTCTAGTTTTAAACGCTTATCAGCTCTGCATTTAAACTTATAATAGGCATCTCGTTTTAGTCCAAAACAACTGGTAATAGTCGATAAAGAAACAAATCCCTTAGCTTTATCTTTTGCTTTTATTAAGGCTTGGTATTTAGTTTTTTTTTGAGCTGTTGGATGTTTTTGTATCCTAATTTTTCAGCGGCTACTTCTAGGTA
>NZ_JBWDLJ010000014.1:0-3557 GCF_056238645.1 Formosa sp. F44 | reverse complement strand
TCATGAAAAACGAGATCGCAGTCTCAATACACAAAATAACCTTAATCCTCTCTTTTTGTTCTTTCTGATTGATACTTAATTTATAACTTATATTTGATAAGGCTAACTTAAGATACACAAACACGTTACCACACATTTGAGAAATGAAAGATAATAAGGATTTAATTTTAGAGTTTTTGTCTGAAAACAGAGATAGACATTTCGACCAAAGAGATTTAAAACAAAAATTATTTCCTGAATTAAATAAAGACCAAGTAAAAGAACTTTTATACCAAATCATTGATTTTAAATCAAATTTAATGAGAGTGTATAACGAATCCAATATTGGGTTTTTACCTGTCCAATACAGTGGACTTATAGATAATTTTATTTCTAATGGCGGATTTACCAAAATAGAATCGGATTTAAAATTTGAACGTGTTAAAGAATTAGAAAGAGAATCAAAAAAGGACAAAATCCTTGATTTGGATTTAAAATTAAAACGTTTCGAATCTAAAATCGGTAAAAAATTAATTTTGGCTGGTTTCATAATTACTTTTTTGAGTTTTGTAATAACAGTTCTAACTCTTGAATTTTGGCAAACTGACGATAATAAGAATGAACAAAAAAGCCAAGTAGAGAAGCCATTATCGAACAATAAAGAATCCAAACCAAAAGATAGTTTAAACTAATTCGGATTTTCATAGTATTTGAATTTTTAAATTAATAATCTGATTAAGACCTTATGGAAAATATTAAGAATGTTAATGACATTGAACCAGCTGAATTTGAGAAATACAGTAAATACAAAAAGCTGACTGAATTACGAGCAATGGACGAAAAAGAATTATTGATTTTAAATAATCTAAACCAATTTCGACTTTTAAAAACACAGAATATCTCGAAAAACATCTTTATATTCTTTTTGGTTGTTGCGATTTTGTCCATTTTATTGCAAATTGTAGTTGCTTTTATAATCTAAAAAAACGTGTGGTAACACCGTATATAATTTATTGCTAGTTCTAGCCTACTTACGAAAATCCTCGCGGATTTTCTATTCGGTTTTTATTTGTTAACTTAGTTGCTTAACCACGCAACAAACCATATACAAACACGTTGTAGTGCATTTGAGAAAAACTGAAATTATGACAAGAAACTATTGGAATGAAGAATGGAAAAACGTGGAATTTGACGATGGAATTTCCGAAAATGAAAAGTTCAAAATCTCAAATTACGGTCGAATTTTAAACTGTAAAGGCGAAACCGAATTTGAAGTTAAAAAATCATATATCAACGGATATCAAAATATTCCGCTAAAACAAAAAAGTGGAAAATCGACCAGCAGATACGTTCACAAACTTGTGGCTGAACATTTTCTTGAACGTAACGTCGGAATTTGTGTTATCCACCTGAATTACGACAAAACCGATAATCGAGTGGAAAACCTAAAATGGGCAACGAAAAGAGAAAAAGAACTTCATCAATTCAACAATCCAAATTGGGAAAAAGTTGTCGAAAAAAGAGGTAAAAAAATCGGAAAACTGAACGAGGGAAAAGTAAAAATCATTAAACGTCAACTAGAGAACAAAAGAACTAGAATCAATATGATTGCCAAACGTTTTGGAGTCTCGGACACACAAATCCACAGAATAAAAAATGGAGAAAATTGGAGTTCAGTAACTGAATATTAATAAAAAAACGCACTACAACAATGGCTATAAGTAATTGCTTGTTCTCGCCTACTTCTGAAAATCCTCGCGGATTTTCAGTTTGGTTTGTACTTGCTAAATTAAGTGCTAATTCACGCAACTACTCATAGCCGAGACCGTTGTGCAACATTTGACCAAACCGATAAACATTTGAATTTTATGAAGAAAATACTAATACTGACCATTATTTTGATTTCCTCAATTTCTTGTAAAGACAAACCAAAATCAATAGATAAATCTAGTGATACAATTTATAATTCAAATAATGTTGTTAAAGTTGACGGAGTTGTTTCTTTCAAAAGAAATATGGAAAAAGTAACTGGAATTATTCACGGATTTCATAATAATGGCGAACAAAAAGAGGCTTATAAAGTAATTGATGGAATTCAAAACGGATTTAGCAACTCTTGGAATGAAGAAGGTCAACAAAGATTTGAAGGATTTTACAAAGACGGAAAACAAGATGGACTTTGGAAATTTTGGTGGCCAAATGGACAATTGAAAGCGGAATCTGAATACAGAAACGGAATGTTAAATGGAACTAAAAGAACTTGGGATAGATATGGAAAACTTACAGCAGAAGAAGTTTGGTTAAATAATAACAAACAATAAAAATGGAATTACCTAAAGTTACGCCTGTCGAAATTGCTTTTCCAGCAGAAGGACATCCAGAAATAGTGAATATAAACTATGATTTATGGAGATTGACCATAACTCTAAATTTTAAAAAAAAAGACAATCCTGTTTATGTGACTTTTGAAAACATAGTTGGATTTCGTGTTTTAGATGAAGGCGATTTGCTTGAATTTTGGGATAATGAAATTCGCTTAAGTGATTGGTTTTGGAATATCGAAAAAGGTGGTTGGACTGATTTAGAAAAAACGAGAAAAGGATTTGTTAGTGGCCTACACAATAATTCAACTGAATATCTGATTTTAGGTGTAAATGATTGCATAAGCATAATCGCAAATGACAAACCAAAAGTGAGTGAACCGAATTGAATTGAATTGAAAAATAAAAACGTTGCACAACAACGTATAAAATTAATTGCTTGGTACGAGCCTACTTACGAAAATCCTCGCGGATTTTCTATTCGGTTTGTATTTGCTAAATTCGTTGCTAAACCACGCAACTAATCTTATACAAAACCGTTACCTACAATTATGAAAAACATCCGAACTTCATTTATTATCCTTCTGACTTTTCTGTCGCTTTGCGCATTTGGACAAAATGATTCGCGTGCGATTGATGGAAACGGATTTGACTCTGTTTTTCAAAATTTGGAATCGGGAAATTTTAGCGGAACTATAAACGGAATTTTAATTGTGAAAGATTCTAAAAACAAGGAATCGTTATTGGATTTTCAAGGAAGTTATGCAAAATTGGATATAGAAAAAGATGAACACGAAGTTTATGATTTGAGTTATAAAAAATATTCTGGAAAAACAACAAGTGGAAAAACGGAAATAAAATACGAAACCTACGCTTCTGCAAACTCAATCGGAATTGAAATAAGCGGAGAATATTATGACTTATCTCTAATCGATGGAGCTTGTGATTTAGTAATTAACGGACTTGAATACTCTTACGAATCTGAAAAAAGTGCTGAATATCTAATTATCCGAATTACGAAAGAAATAGAATTAATGAACCGTTATGATAGCAAAATTAGAAAAGCAATTAAAATATTACCAAATTCGACTTTAGTTTTTGCAATTAATCGGAATAAAAAACTGTAGGTAACACCGTGTATAATTAATTGCTTTATTGAGCTTACTTGCGAATATTCCTGCGGAATATTCACGGGTTCGTAAATGTTTGCTAACTTAGTCGCTGAACCACGCAACTAACCATACACAAGCACGTTGT
>NZ_JBWDLJ010000013.1:0-4458 GCF_056238645.1 Formosa sp. F44 | reverse complement strand
ATCCGCTGTAATTTTTTATTCCTAATTTGAGTAAAGTTTCAGTGTTTTCTTGTCAAAAAGCGATTTTTATAAACTCTAATTTTTGGATTCAGAGTGCGTTCCGTCAATGAATGGCAACGGTCTCGTATAACCGTCAGTTACGGGTTAATATGCGTTAATTTTCGGTTTGGCACGGACTTTAGCAATTCCGAGTGGATTCGGACGTAGTCGAATCCGCCGTAATTGCGGTTATACATTGTTGTGCGTAGTATTTCTAAATTCATCTTCTTCGGATTCTATTTTTTTCTGTATTCTAATGAACTCTTCACTTAACTCATCTAACATATTCATTCCGATTTTTATATATAATGAATCTTCCAAATAAGTCTCGAATTCTGAAAGTGTTAAAGTGGTCTGAAAAAGAGAAAACGCTGTATTTTGTCCTGGGTCTGCAAAACCATAATTACTCGGTCCCGCTAACATTACTTCATTACTGTCGTATTGTCCAAGTGTGTATATAAAACCTTTTGCTCCAGAATGAACAGAGTTGTTTGCCATTTTATAGAATGAACGCATATATTTAAATTCAATTGTTTCTTCTATGCCAGCAAAATTCCATTTTCGTTTAGGAAGAGCATCTCCAACCCAGCCATACAATTTTCCAAAATCATTTCCATATTTCTCTTTTTGGGTTTCGACTAATTTTTTCGATTCTTCTATTTCCTCTTCTAAAAGTGGCTCATATCCAAGTCGTTCACAATTTTTTTGATATTCTAATGTTTCATAATGATTTTCTACGAAATAGTAATCCAAATATCTTTGACAAAGTTCCTCTGTTCCTTTTTCTAAAAAATTGGTGAGAACTGATATTTCATATAGACTTCTCCATCTAGCCATTGCTCCATCTGCGAAACCACCTTTAATTAATTCCAGTATTTCACAAGCTATTTGACACGACCTTGCGTGTAACCTTAAAAGAGTTTCAAACTTAATATCGTTTGGGTTTTCTTGTCTATAGGAATCAGACACGATAACGCCATATTCCAAATTGAAAGAGATGAAGACTTCTAATTGGTCAATGGCAGATTTCCAAGTCTTATTTAGTCTTTTCTTGAATTTCAAAATATCCTTTCTATTTTGCTTGAGGATTTTTTTTGATTCTCTTTTGACTTGTTTTTCAAACATTGTAATTATCGAAGGCATAGACTCTTCAATAACTTCAGATAATTTTTTAATATTTTCATCAGTATACTCGAAATCTGGTCTAGCTTTTTCTAATGATTTTTGGAAAAGTTTTTCAAGCCAATCTCTTTCTTGCATTCTGATAGTTTTGAGTGGTCATATTACGCACAACGTTTATGTATAAGAATAGTTGCGGGTTTGTATGCGAGGATTTTCCGAAGGAAAATCAGACGTAACAAAAGCGCACGAACTCTTGATTAAGCACTAAACTAAGCATTATTTTTATACGGTGTTGTGTTTAGTTTTTTATATTTCGCTTATTAATTTGTCAAATAATTCAAAATGATGTTTTTCAGTTCTCATTTCAATTTTCAATTTATCATTCTTATGTTCAATCTTATATATTTCTCCAGATTGGAAAAGTGGTTTTAATATTTCTGTCAGTTTGAAAATCAGTTTTGGTTTCTCATTTTTCATTTCAAGCATATACTTTTTAGAAAAATCGAGTTCAGACAATGATACACTTACCATTTTTTTTAAAAAGTCAGTTCGTGTTTTTTTTCGTATTGTAAATTCCGAATTATGAGTTCCTTTTCTTTCAGTTTCCCATTCCGCCAAAACAAGTAAACTTTGATATTTTGATGAAAGCAATAAATTTCCAGTTGAAGTAAAGGTTGATTTTTTATAAGTCAAATTCCAATTTGTAGGATTTGATATTTTACCGAAAATCAGATATGACCAAGCATTGTAATTTCCTTTTACTTTTCCATTTTTATTTGCAACAAAACNTAAATTTCCAGTTGAAGTAAAGGTTGATTTTTTATAAGTCAAATTCCAATTTGTAGGATTTGATATTTTACCGAAAATCAGATATGACCAAGCATTGTAATTTCCTTTTACTTTTCCATTTTTATTTGCAACAAAACTTTCAAAATCAGAGCAAAATACCTCATTCGATTTAAAAAAAGGTGAGGATAATTCGTCTGGTGAGGCATTAGATTTTATTCTCATTGAATTCTGCTGTCAAATTAAACACAACGGTTACGTATATGAAATGTTGCGTGTTTGTGTGCGAGGATTTTCCGAAGGAAAATCAGATGCAGGCAAACAAAGCAACTCACATTGGTTAAGCACAAAATAGCAATTTTTTATATACAATGTTATAAACAGGTTTTTAATTCAGTTATTTTTGCATTTCCAAAATCGGCTTCTTGAAGTTGCTCAAGTTGCATTTTACATTTGTCAAGTGAAATTATTTGATAAATATTTTGGTCCGAAGTTTGGTCAAGTGTAAATATTAAAAAATAGTTCTGTTCAATTTCTTTTACATACCAAAAGCCTTCATCATTCCAAGTTTTATTAATAAAAGCATTTCTCTTTTTCTTTTTTTCAAACATATCATCACGAAAAAAGAATTTATCGCTGAAAGTAAAGTCGATTCCTCCATTTATTTTTCCGAAAATATTTTTGGTCAGAAAATCATTAATTTGACTTTTATTGACTGAAAGTTTGTGATTCAAATTCAAAGGTCTAAATACGTGCATCATATTTTGTCCAAAGTCAATTTCAATTGAGTCTTTTCGGTAAACTTTAAAGCCAACATTTAGAGTGTCCGTTTTCATAAATAACTTTGATTGTTTAAAATCAATGCTTACTAATACAGTACTATCTGAATTTATAGTTCCAATGGTTTGATTGTCAAAGTCAATTAACACTCCTTCGTTCTTAGAAGTGTACCCTGAATTTGTGTCAATAACATAATTATTATAAGACATCCATATTCCGTTAACTTCTTGAGCTTCGCAAGATGTTAATCCAATAACTATAAATATTAATTGTAGTACTTTTTTCAACTTGTTTATAACGTTTATGTATAAGGAAAGTTGCGTGTTTGTGTGCGAGGATTTTCCGAAGGAAAATCAGAAGCTAGCAAACGAGCAACTAACATTGGTTTAGCTAAAACTAGCAATTTTTTTTATACGGTGTTGGCTTTTAGTGCTTTTGTCCGTTTTATAATTCGTTCAACTATTCTTTTTTCGGTTTAATTATTTTTCCACAAACTTGCTCAATTCCGTTTTGTTTTTCAATTCCGTAAACTTGCTCAAATTCAGATTATTTATTGTTCGACAGAGTGAAAGTCAAACATTTTTTTGCGTTCAGTTCTTATTTTTCACATTTTTGTCAAATTCCGCACTGTAATTTTAGTCAGCGTTTGAGTTAGAAATTCAGCGTGATTTTTACTTTATTTCATTTTTTTCTACCAATTAAAAAATAGGTAATTGTACCAAATATGTTAAATAATAAAACCATAATTATCCAGAAAATTTTGTTGTTTCTATTTAATTTACTTTTTCTGATATCAATTATCGATATTGTTAGTGTTATTAAAGCTAAAATTAATGTTGTTAATAAGACTTTTGTTATAAATGGATTCATATTTTTTTATTCTCAATTTTGTTTTATGCATTAAAGCCAACGTTTATGTATAAGATTAGTTGCGGTTTTGTGTGCGAGGATTTTCCGAAGGAAAATCAGACGTAACAAAAGTGCAACTACCTTTGTTTAAGCCTAAAATAGCAATTAATTTTATACTGTGTTGGGTACAGTTATTTTTATCGGTTTAATATTTTCATAAGGTTCTTTTTCGTTCGCAAATTGTAAATTGTCAAAAGCGATTGCAGATTTGCCTTTTTCTATTTCGGTATTAATTAAATTTTCCAAAAACTCAATTCCCATTGCATCTACTCCGTAATAATCCAAAAGAATAGAATCATTTTTATCAAAATGCGCTTTTATAATTAGAGCTTTTTTGTTTTTAAAACTTAAATATTCAAATTTCTCATTTAATGTAATTCCGATTTCTTCTGCTATTCTTTTTGCGCTCAGTTTGTCAATCCGCATTTTATTAATCAGATATTTATTTACAGTCAAAGGACTTAAAAATTTCGCAACAGTATTTTGTCGGTAGTTTTTTGCCCAAGGAAAATCAGTTTTTTGATTTTGGAACTTTTTTATTAATTCGATAGTCAAGTCAAAACCTAAAGGCAAGTTTTCAAGATTAAAATTCGGAATATAAATTCGGATTAGATTTCCGCTTTTTAATTCAAATTCAGGCACAGAAATTCCGTTTATCTCAAACTCTTTGTTATGGAAAATGCTGTTCGTCATAATTGTACCCAACGGCTCCGTATATGAAAAGTAGCGCTGATAATAAGCTATTACTTTTCGGATTAAACACAAGCCGAATTTTTAAATTTTACTATTTATTTTTTTATTGGAAATCGTCAAATTTAAAAA
>NZ_JBWDLJ010000012.1:0-4612 GCF_056238645.1 Formosa sp. F44 | reverse complement strand
TAATTAATTGCTTTTTACGTGCTTACTTGCGAAAATTCCTGCGGAATTTTCTTGCGTTCGTTTTGGTTTACTAAATTAGTTGCTCAAACACGCAACTAATCATACACAACAACGTTGTGTGTAATTAAAAACCCAAACTGAAATTTGAAATTGATGAAATATTTATACTTAATTCTTCTTATATTAATAGCTTTTAGTTGCAATGACAAAAAAGAGAAAACTGATTTCAAAGAAAACAATGAGCTTATTATTGAAAATAAGAAAGAACCGAAAATGAAAAATGTTTTAAGCGAAGAAAAAACTAAAGTTCAATTGGAAGATACAACATCAAAAACATATGTTGCTTTGAAATTTATCAACGATTATGTTGTGAATTGTAACAAAATGAAAGAACAAATAGGAATTGTTGAATGGGTAAATTCTAATCAGGATGTTAGTCCAGAATTTAAAGAAGAATTAACAAAAATGATTGAAGATGCTTATAAATCTGAACCTGAATACGGACTTGGATTCGACCCGATTTTTGACGCTCAAGATTATCCCGATGACGGTTTTAAACTTGCTGAATTTGACGCTATTTCTAATTATTTGACTGTGGAAGCTAAAACTTGGAAAGGTTTCTCTATTAAGATGAAAATAAAAGAAGTGAATAATAAATGGTTAGTTGATGGTTGTGGAGTAATTAACATTCCGAAAAACAAGCAAGAGGAAAGATAAAAACTACACACAACATCGTGTATAATTAATTGCTTTGTTCTTGCCTACTTGCGAAAATTCCTGCGGAATTTTCTCGGGTTCGTAAAAGTTTACTAAATTAGTTGCTTAACCACGCAACTAACCATACACAAACACGTTGTAAAACATACGAATGAACAAACTGCTAACATTAAACATTCTGATTTTATTACTTGTTTCTTGCGTTAATAAAGAAAAAAGTGAATCCGAATTTTATGCAGAAAATAAAACTTCTTTTTTCGATTTAAGAAACTCTGATTGGACAAAAAACACGTGGATTAGAAAACCCGAAAATTTAAGAACAATTCACGAATCATTTAAAAAGTTCGGTTACGACAAACTGGAAAATCTGATTTTTAAAAGTGACAATGAATTCTTAATCCAAGATATTTACATAAAACGAAATTTTGAGAATTTAATGGACAGTTTGCAACTGACTTACAACAAACCCGAAATACAAACCAAATATTACGCTGAATTTTGGAGTCGCAGAAAAGCGGAAAAAAATGACTCAATCGTTTATGAAATTCTTAAAGAATTAAACTCTGTGAAATTGGACAAAAAACGACTGAATTATGAAAAGCAGTTTGTAAATGACACTTTAGTTGACCTTTTAAAAATTGAATTTAACAATGACAATCTGAATTCCGAAAAAGCAAAATCGGATTTTGATATATTAAAAAAATACGGATTTCATCAATCAGCTTATAACCTACTTTTTGAAAGACCAGAATATTCTGGATTGAATTTAGACCGAGAAAAATTAAAAAAGGAATTGACCAAAACAAAGGAATTTAAGCAACCTTGGTTAATTGATAATGAAAAATAAGTACGTTTTACAACACCGTATATAATTTATTGCTAGTTCTAGCCTACTTACGAAAATCTTCGCGGATTTTCTATTCGGTTTTTATTTGCTAAATTTAGTGCTTAAACCACGCAACAAACCATATACAAACACGTTGTAAAACATTTAGAGAAACATTAATCAAACATCAAAAACAAATGCAAAAAGTAATTACAGTAACCACACACACAAACATCATCGATAAAGATGACAAATTCACGGAGAAAGAATATACCAAACTAAATGAGTATTTAGAAGATGGATATGAAGTTAAACAAGTAGTTCCTGTTGTTACCAATTCGGAATCGAGCTATATGTATTCAATCACATTTGTATTGGAAAAATAAATCTAATAAAATCATTTAAAAAATGGAAGTAGTAAATATCATTCTTACTGTAATTTTGGTCGTTGTTACTTCCATTTATACTTACATTACTTACAAAACATTACTTTCTTACAAGAATCCAATTTTATTTCTACGGACTTTATTAATCGATTCTGAATATGAATGGGACAAACATTTAATGAGAGATTTAGACCCAGTTCAAGAACAGATTCGAGGACTTTCTAAAATAAATATCGATAAGAAAATAATGTTTAAAATTGTCAATAATGGAGTTAGTCCAGCTTATGACATTATTCTAAAATACGAAATACATACTTTCAAAAATGACATAACATTCGGAATAGATGAGGCTGATGTTAAGGACTACAAAGCAATACCATATAAAACCTCTATAAGACAAGAAAAATACAATTATTTAGCACCAAAAGAAGAAATTGATTTAGATATTGTATTTGCTTCTAATTTTCCTAAAATTGAAATTATAGTAACTGAATTGAAATCTAACGAAGTTACAAGTATAAAAAAACGGACTACAATCTTTGTTTATAAAAATAATGAACATTGTGAGATTGGAGATTCGATTGATTATCGAAATATGGTTGGTGTATAAAACGTTTTACAACACCGTATATAATTTATTGCTTGGTACTCGCCTACTTACGAAAATCCTCGCGGATTTTCTTTTCGGTTTTTATTTGTTAACTTAGTTTCTTAACCACGCAACAAACCATATACAAACACGTTAGCCACAAGTTAAGAACACGTGTTAAAACGAAAATATTTACACGTATTAAATAATTATTTTGTAATTTTGTGAAAAGTAACTCATAAACTCATTATTATGAACACAAAGTTGACATTAACAATAGAAAGAGAAATAATTGAAAGAGCTAAAAACTATGCGAAAGAAAAAAATCGCAGTTTATCAGATATTATCGAAAACTATTTAAAAATACTCACCAAAGAAGAACGTAAAAATAAAAGCAAAAAGCTTAATCCTGCAGTTGAATCTCTAAAAGGTTCTTTCAAAATGCCAAAAGATATGGATTATAAAAAAGAGCTCAAAAATCGATTAGAAAAAAAATATATTTAAATGGATAAAGTTCTAATAGATACTGATGTTTTACTCGATTTCTTTTTTGATAGAAAACCATTCGCTGAATATTCAGCAGAAATTTTAAATCTTTGCGCTGAAAAAGAAATAAAAGGATATACAACACCAGTTATAATTTCTAATGTTTATTATTTACTTAGAAAAACTGCAAAGCATGATATTATAGTTGAGAAGATTAAACAACTTCTGAATATAATTGATATTATTAAAATGGATAAAAATGCTGTCATGGATGCTTTAAACTCTGAATTTAAAGATTTTGAAGATGCATTGCAAAACTTTTCCGCTATACAAAATGGTCAAATTACGATTATTTTAACTAGAAACTTAAAAGACTTTAAAAAAAGCGATTTAGCTATTTTGACACCAGAAACTTATCTGAGAGGAAAAACCAGTGGCTAACACCGTATATAATTTATTGCTAGTTCTAGCCTACTTACGAAAATCCTCGCGGATTTTCTATTCGGTTTTTATTTGCTAAATTAGGTGCTTAAACCACGCAACAAACCATATACAAACACGTTAGGTGTAATTTCCCAACAAACTTCTGAACATTGAACAAAATTTGGTAAATCAAAAATTATTTATACCTTTGTATTATACAAGTTGAATAATACTATTTGATTATGACAAAAGACATACTACCTGAATTACTATCTTCTTGGGAGGAAACTTACAAAAAAGGACAATTAACTTTATGGATTTTCCTTGCACTAAAGGACGGACAAAAATATGTTGACGAAATCAAGGAATTTATAGAAAGTAAATCCAAAAATACAATCAACTGCGAAGAACAAAGCCTTTATCGAAATTTAAGAAAGTATGAACATATTGACGTGGTAACGTTTGAAAGCAAAAAAGGAAATAAAGGACCTGATAGAAAATATTATTATTTGACTAAAATGGGAAATGAATTACTTGAAAAGTTTATCGAAAGAAATATAAAACTGTTCTTCTCAACTGAAATAAATAACCTTTTAAAAAAATAGATATGAAATCATTAATTACACCTAATTTGATAAAATTTACATTAGTAACAATAATACTAACTATTTTATTCCGAATTGGATTAAGTACATCAATAACAAACGGAATGATGATAGCAGTTATCTTATCTGCAATCATTTATGCAATCTCAATGTGGATTAACGGAAGTTATTTCGGCAGAAAAGAATATGAATATTTACCAATCTATGATATTGGATTTAGATTTCACCTTTCGACATTTATAGCGCATAATGTGATTTCACTATTGTGGTTTGTCTTTGGATTTGAATCAAAATATGAAAACATAAACGTAATTTATATTACCGCTTTAATTTGGTCTGTATTTTTGATTATTCATTTTGTATACTATCTTTCAGTCAGAAAATCATCTATTAAGAATTTAGACAAAGAAGACCTATTTGAGTAAAAAAACTACACCTAACACCGTGTATAATTAATTGCTAGGTCCTTCCCTACTTGCGAAAATTCCTGCGGAATTTTCACGGGTTCGTTAAAGTTTGCTAACTTAGTTGCCTAACCACGCAACTAACCAAGAACTGTGTTAAAAAGCAAGTAATTATT
>NZ_JBWDLJ010000011.1:0-14601 GCF_056238645.1 Formosa sp. F44 | reverse complement strand
TGCAAAATCAGGATTGATTTATGATAAGAACTATAGAAGTATTTTAGTGAAAACAAACTAATAATTACTTGCTTTTTAACACAGTTCTTGGTTAGTTGCGTGGTTAAGCAACTAATTTAGCAAAAATGAAACGAACCAGAGGAAATTCCGCAGGAATTTCCAAGTAGGCTAGAACCAGGCAATTAATTATACACGTTGTTACCACAAGTTTATTTCGTCTTTAGTATTTCCATCGATTATTTCATTAATCACTTCCTTTTTCCAGACTATTCCAAGTTGAGCCTCTAATTCAGTTTTTCCCAATATTCGCCCAGAACAAATGCCAACAAAGCCCTGAATTTCTCCAATTATGGTGTCAGGTTTTATAATTCCGTTTATTGCTCCGTGTATTCCGGTTCTTTTGAAAATTACGGGTGAACCAGACATTCCTGGTCTACTTGCAGTATCAACGAAAAATTTTGGCACTCCTTCGAAATCAATATCTGGCTCTGTAGCAACACTTCCTCTTTTCCATATTGGAAAATGACCACCACCTTTAAGTTTGTAAGGAAAACCTATAACGAATATATCGTCTGATATTTCTAAATTATAATTGTCAAATTTTATTTTGTTAATAGGTCTGAAAATACCTTTAAAATCTTTATCATATTCTATTTCAATAGCTACAACATCGACTTTCTCTTTAAGTTCAGGATGTATGAACCAATCAGGTTTTTTATTATCGTCATAAAGATTAATTGGAAAATGTCCCCATTCAATAAATGGTTCTTTTTTAGTTTGTAAAGTAAGAACTATAACATCAGGAATTCCTCCGTGGTCTCCAGCTTGTTTTTTAGTAATCGGATTAAGACCAGTGATATTATGCCAATTAGTGATTAAATATAATTTATCATTCCTTTCATAAATAAAACCTGTTCCAGAAGCTAATTCCTGTTGAGTTTCATCTAAATACATTGTAATTGGAATACTTGTATATGAAAGTTTGTCTATATGAACTTGCTTTGGTTTTTTCAAATTTGTGGTAACGTGTTTGTGTATGATTTCGTTGCGTGTTTAAGCACTAAAGTTAGCAAATAAATCACAGATAGAAAGTCCGCGAGGACTTTCGTAAGTAGGCTATAACGAGCAATGAATTATACACAGTGTTGCCAATAGTTATTTTATATTATTTATCCAATTCACAATGTACTCTTTAAAAGTTAAATCGACATTATAAATTTCGTTCGTTTTCCAGTCAATCCCTGTTTTGGTCATAAAGTGATTTAATTCGCTAATTGTTTTAAATTCTATGTTTTGATTCCCAATATATTCTAATTCAATCTCACTTTGTTTTGGGTCAACCAAAATATCTTTTTCGCCTATAATCACTAAAGTTGGGAATTCAATTTTCTTATAGTTTTTTGTATTATCCATTCTCGCCTCCGCAACTTTGTGTGGTTGAAGATAATTAGCATATGCCTCTTTCTTAATTCCAATTTTTTTAGATTCTTTTCGTGCTATTTTCCACAATTCCCAAGTACTCAATTCGGGGTTTTGGTCAATTAATTCAAAAATGTAATCTAAAGTTTTGATTTGGTCTTTATCGGATTTACCAACAATTAGATTATCGTAGTTTTTAATTCCATTATTAATCTGATATTTTATCAATTCACGTGGTTTTCCAATTGGTGTAGACCATTGAATTAAAAAGTCTGGTTTTATATCTTGTTCAAATGCTTGAATTGAAACAATTCCGCCAAGGCTATGTCCAAGAAATCCAATCCTTTTATTTTGAACTGACTTCAGTTTTTTTAATTGGTTGAATATTCTAACAAAATCGTTCGTGTAGGTTTCTGCTCGGTCGTCATATGTTCCTGTGGACTTTCCAACTCCTCTTTTGTCAAATCTAAAAACTGCAATATTGTTTTCAAGAAGATATTCAGTCAGGTAGTTGTGAGCATTTTGAGAAATTTGTCCAGTTCCGGAAATAATTACAAGAATTTTGTCAAATTCGTTTTTTGGTTTTAAAAGATTTCCAAAAATTTTGATTTCGTTATCAATTTCGGTTGTGATTTCCTCATTACCGTACTTCTCAATATTCTCAATTTCCTTTTCATTGCCATAATATCCATTTTGGCTAAAAATAAGATTTGAAAGTAGTAATAATGTTACTATCAGTAGGTTTTTCATAATTATTGGCAACGGTCTCGTATATGAAAAGTAGCGCTGAAAATAAGCGATAATTTTCGGATGATACACAAGCCGAATTTTTAAGTTTTACTAATTATTTTATTTTTGGGAATTTGTCAAATTTAAAAATTTGGCGACTTTCCAAAAATGCCCAAACCTTCGTGTTAGCAAGACTTGCGCTATTTTTTATATACATTGTTGCCCACAGTTATTTCCGCACGATTGATATTTTTATTCGTTTCGTCATTTTGATTAAATTCAATTCGGTCTATCGCTATTCCGCACTTTCCTTTTTCAATTTCCGCATCAACAATTCTTTCTAAATATTCAATTTCGTTAGCTCCAACTCCGTAATAATCAAAAATAAGAGTTTCGTACTTTTCGAAGTCGCATTTAATCGCCAAAGCTTTTCGTTTTCCGAGAATCAGTTTGTCAACTTTTTCTTTAAAATCCAATTCTAAATATTCCGCAATCTTTTTCGCTTTGGTTTTGTCAGCATTTAATTTATTAATAACATAATCCTCGACAGTAATAGATTTCCATAATTTCAAAATTCCGCTTTTGGAATATTCTTTTGACCATTTTGATTTGGGTATTATTTTCTCAAAGTGATTTAATAATTCGTAACGAAAATCACGTACCAAGTCGTTTCCATTCGAGTCAAAATTCGGTACGCATAATCTAATCAGTTTTCCCGATTCCATATCAAATTCAGGAATTGGAATTCCCTTAAATTCGAATTTTGAACTATGAAAAATGGTGTTCGTCATAATTGTGGGCAACGTTGTTGTATATGGTTTGTTGCGTGTTTCAAGCAACTAATTTAGTAAATAATTACCGACCAAGAAAGTCCGCGAGGACTTTCGCAAGTAGGCAAGAAGCTAGCAATAAATTATATACAGTGTTACCAACTGGTATTTTATCTTTCTATTTCTAATAGTCCAAATTCAGATTCTAATAAATCAATATTTTGTGGTAAGTTAATTTCAGAGCTATTAGGAATGGTAGTTAAATGCATTTTATCTGCTTCTCCTTCATAATAAATAGAACCGTCTTCATCACACTTAAGAATAAAACTTGAAAAAGCAAAAGCAAGAGGGATTTCTCCTTGAAATGAAATTTCTAGACTATTAGAAGAATTAGCTGAAATTTTATTGTCGCTAGAGTTTAAAATGTTCTGTATTTCGGGTATATCAAATTTGAAATCAGTTTGAGTTGCTTCTTCTACTTTCATAGAAAAATTATCACTGGTTATTATACTATCAATAATTATGCATTTCTCTATTTCTTGTTGAAAACTCTTGTTAATAGGATGGGTTAAGTCAAATTTCCTTTTATTCAATTCAGAACATAATTTTCCTATATCTAAAAAACTCCTATTAACGTTTTGAAATGAAAAAGAAACTTTTTTTACACTATTAAACGCAAAATCTAATGAAACTCCATTTGTTCCAAAACCTTGTAGAAAACCATCCATAACCTGTATCCCAAGTTTTGTGTCAATCGACTTTGATTTAGTCGCTGATAGATTTGCCATTTTTGAATTCTCTAATTGTAAGTTTATTAATGTTGAATCTGTAAGTAGGTTTTCTACTTTGCCAATGTATTTGTATTTTTTGTTTTTTCCAGAAAATACAACTAGAGGTTTAATCCTTTCTTCTGGGATTTTGATTGGATTAGCATTAAACGTTTTCTGAAGAACAACAAGTAAATCATCATTGTTACATAATTTTAAAAAACTCATATAATTTTAATTAAATATTAATTAAAGGTTTCTATTTCTAAAGCAGCTCTATATTTTGATATATCAATACCATAGATACAATTTGTGCTTTTTAAACCATAAGAAACGAGTGCAGTTACATTGTTTTCCTCATCAATAATTGGTGCTCCACTACAGCCAATATAGTTTTTATGTGAACCATATTTATGTGGTAATTTAAAAACTAGAAATTCGTTCTCTTTTCCAATGTATTCCAATTCACTTTCTAATCTGTGTTCAAAATCCATAAATTTACCTTTCACTCCGTTAAATTTTACTTTTCCATAGAAACCATATTTTTTATCTTTTGATGGTTCATAATCAAAGTTTGGTGAAAATATTGTTCTTTTACTTTGTAATAATTCATTCTTGTTTATAAAACCTAAACAATCTGTTGAAGTGAAATTGTCAGGAACTGTTTTATAAGTAAAGTCAACAATTTTGGGTTCAGTAAAATCATTAGTTTTAGGGTTTAGCCTGAATTCGGAAAGGCATTGCATATTCACTGGTTGATAAACAGTTGTTAACTCTCCATTTATTTCGTCAACAGCTTTAACTTCGACATTCCATTCACTTTCAGCGATTGATGCGTGTGCAATGGATAGAATGAAAATTTTACCTTTATAGCTAATTAAACAACCAGCTGCATTTGCTATAGGCATTTCATTTTCGTATTTCCATAAAGGTATACTTGATAGAACTATATCTTCTTTCCATTTATCTCCCAAAATTCGTTCAATTAAATTCATTTCCTAATTTGTTCGGATGCGTTTTTTTACTTGTTGGTAACGTTGTTGTGTATGATTAGTTGCGTATTTTAAGCACTAAAGTTAGTAAATAAAACACAGATAGAAAGTCCGCAAGGACTTTCGTAAATTGGCTAAAACCAAGCAATTAATTATACACGGTGTTACCTGCAGGTTTTTTAATCCGCTGGCAAATATCCGCTTTCTAATTTTTTTATTAATTCAGTTGTTTTCTCAAACGCTTTTTTGGTCACATCCACTATTATAATTTCATTAATATCGGTTTCCAAATTAAAGGTCAGATTTAGACCGAACCAAATTCCATTTTCAAAATCTTCATCGGCAACAGTCATTATTACGTGTTCAGGTAAATAATGGTCGTCAATGTCAACATTTCGAAATACAATTTCTTCGTCCGCCATATTGTGAATCAAATCAGCTTGTTTTCCAACTCCACAGATATAACCAACATTTCGGTCAATTGATTTTCTGATTATTTCGTCAAAATAATTCGTTTGTTTTTCGTCCGTAATTAAAATCAGACACCAATTGTCAGTCGGAAAATCCGAAATCCAGTTTTTTGCGGTATCAAATTCCACAAATTTTATAGTTCTGTCTGTTATGTTAGTTTCGATTTTTTTCAACTTGCAGGTAACGGTCTCGTATAACCGTCAGTTACGGGTTAAAGTACGCAAATTTTTCGGTTTAGCACAGACGTTAGCAATTCCGAGTGGATTCGGACGTAGTCGAATCCGCCGTAATTGCGGTTATACATTGTTGTGCGTTCGTTTTTATTTCGTTTTAATTATCATTACGTCTCCATCAAATCCTCTACACCAAATAGTGTTTTCATTCAGTTTTTCTTGACTTATAATCTCCAAATGTTCAATTGCATTTAGGTCAATTTTAGTTTTTTCCTTTAAACTATCTATTAACGAAATTCCGTCTATTACAATTAATGATATTTTTTTCTTATTCCAACCTCTTCGTCCAGCAGATAAACTATCTAAATTCAAGTCTTTCATTTCAAACAGTTCAGTCGGTTTGAGTTGAGTAATTTTAAGTTCTTTCGTCCGTTTGTCAATTCGGATATTTTCAATATTGTCTTTGTCGAGAAAAACGGTTTCTAAATCCATTCTTTTATTGTCCACAAACATTTTATATTCAGTCGAATATTTTTTCAAGATTTTATTTCGGTCGTATTTCATATTTCGAGTTGCGCAACCGAAAGTAAAAATCAGGATTAATAGAAGTAGAAATATTCTCATTTTATTCTTTTTATTCTCGAAAATATTCCAATTCCGATTTTAATAAAAACTTTATTGAGTGACTGATTCTTTTCATTTAGTTAACGCGCTCCTTAAATGACGCACAACGGTCTTGTGTATGGTTAGTTGCGTGGTTAAGCAACTAAGTTAGCAAATAAATCACAGATAGAATATTCCGCAGGAATGTTCGTAAGTCGGCAGTGACCAAGCAATTAATTATACACGGTGTTACCACACGTTTTTATTTTTCAGGTGGTGGTGGAATCGGCATATTAATTCTAATATAAGGATAATCAACCAATTTAATTCTTAATGGAAGACTATCTCCATTTTTTCGATTTAGATTATTAAATTCAGTGGCTATTTTTATAAACTGTCGTTTAATTTCTTCTCTTCCAAAGAGGCTATCTTGGTAGTAAAAAATCAATGCTTTTTCAATATTTTGTGAATAGTCAAATTGCTTTTCTGGATTCAATATGTGATTTCGCAAAATTGTTTTTAAACTGTCTAAAGGTTTTTCTATTTGGTCATTTATAATTACAGTATTGTTTTCGATTGAGATTACATTTTTACCCGAATAATCTGCTATAATATTCGATTCTGAACACATTTTAAAAACTAAAAGATTGAAGTCATTTTTGTCAGAACTAAATTTCAGAACAGGTAGTTTTCCATTGCAAGCAATTCTATCCGCTATTTTAATCAGTTCGCCATAATCTTTGATAGAATCCAAATAAATTTTAGTCAGAGTCGAGTCTTTCTCAAAATTCTTAATTCGTGGATAATAAAATTCCGCATTTTTCTGTTCCACTTTTGTATTGTCAGTTTTACAATTATAAAACAAACTCACTAATATCAATATGATTACGGTTTTCCTCAAATGTGTGGTAACGGTTCATGTATGGAAAGTGCGAGTTTGCGCGTGAGGATTTTCCGTAGGAAAATCAACAGTAAGTAAACAAAGCACTGACCTTAAGATTATGCTCTAAATTAAGCATTTTTTATACATATTGTTAGCGGGCGTTTTATATTTAAAGATTTTTATTGCGCAATACTAGCCCATAACAAAAGTCATTCCGCCGTAAGGGTTTCGCAATGCTTGGTTATCCGCTGGGAGAAGTGGAATGTGAGTGAGGTCAGTCATACGCAACAGTTGCGCATCGTTTGGATCCGATATTTATTTTGAATTTTTAACTGCAAAAATTGAGTGCCTTATACACATTATTATAAACCATTTTTTCGTGATCTAATTTTGTTTTTGAGTAGAGTGAGCAATGACCGCTAACGGCTTCGGCTATGATTAGTACGGGAATAAATAAACGATTAATTTTCCGATTAAGCACTTAGCCAAAACTTTTTATTTTGTTTTACTTTTTTCATTTTTAAAGCCAAATCAAAAGATTTGGCGGACTTTATAAAAACACACTAACTTTTGGATTAAACACCAAGCCCCGTATTAATTATAGCCTATGTTGTGTTTAGTTTTTCTAATGCTAAAGTTAATTTATTTAAATCATTTTTTGTTCCTGAAAACACTTTGGTATTATATAATTCATCAAGTTTCAATTCAAGTATTTCGTACTTTCTTTTTTTATCTGTTAACATAATGTCAGAAAACTCTAGAGATGTAGAAATTCTCGAAATATCAATTTGGTCATTAGAAGTATCTTTCTTACTATGTAAGTTCATAAAGGAAGAAAGTGAAAATCGAATATTAAGGCTTGAAATATTTCTAAAACCATTTGATTTTAATTCAAGGATTAATTTTTTAACCTCTTTTTTACTAAATTTATGTTTCTTCATTAATATATCAATGATTAAGTCTGTCCATCTAGGGAATTCACTTACAGAAGATTTATAACCCTCAATCATTAATTCTCCATTATCATAAAGTTTTTCAAGACGTTCAATTAGCTTTTGAACTTCCAAAAACATCATAGTATTAAACATTGCTTTTTGAGTTTTTAAATCCATCTTCTGGTTTGAAGTTGTTTTTTTAAACTCATTATTATTCTTACCAACTTCTTTTATTGTTTTGAATAATTCTGTGTTTTTTTCTCGAAAAAAATTATAATTCTTAGAGTCTTTAAAAACCTGATTTACTTTTTCATATAAATATGTTTTTAAGGTGATATTATTTTTTCTAATTCTAGATGAAATTAATTGTGATGTTAAAAAGGCTTCTGTCTTGAAACAATAACCATCTGATAACTTATTTAGAAACAAGTCGTGACTAACAGCTTCGTCATATTCTTTCCAAGACGTTTCAAAATAATGTTCGCTTGATAAAGGACAAAATATAATCTCTTTTGAATATAATTCTGATAGTAATTTTTTAATTCTAGACCATTCAGGTGTGATGTCAACTTCAAGCATTTCACTGACAGCAAATTGGTCAAGATAAATACAAAGTTTCTTTTTCATTAAGGTCGTAGCTTTAATTAAACACAACGTCTCGGCTATGGTTAGTACGGGAATTAAAAGTAGTAAACTTTCGATTAAGCACGTAGCCAAAACTTTTTATTTTGTTATTATCTTTTCTTCTTAATAGCCAAATCAAAAGATTTGGCGGACTTGATTTAAAGTTCAAACTTTGGGTTAAACACCAAAACCCGTATTAACTATAGCCATTGTTGTGCTTAGTTTTTTTCTTCCGAAATCAACTTTTCTATAACTATTTCGTCATTTTCACACGTTCCATAATTACTTAAATACTCATTGTAGAATCTAGTTTTATTGTAAAACATACAATAAATTTCGCCTTTATTTATCCAAGTTTTTAATAGATTGTTTTTTTTATGATTGATGTCTAAAAATAAATTACAATTTGGATTTTGAGCAATTAGGTATGTCCATTGTCTTTTATTCTTCCATATTGCTTTGAAGAATTTTCCATTTTTTTCGATATCAAAGGTGTTTTTAAAATATTTGGTGGCATCGACTATCCAAACCATTCTTTCGTTAGAGAAATTTTTGTAAAATTCTATTCTCTCTCGAACAATTCTAATATCTATTGGAGATTTTTGAATTTCAATTATAGTATTATTATTGCCAACAATATCTGCTCTATGTTCATTATTCTCTCCATAAATAATTTCACAATTATCATCTTGAACTAATGATTTCCAATTGTGATGCCAAATAGATTCATTTTCATATCCTTCAGGAAAAATAGGTTTCTCACCTATATAACTCCAATATTGACGAATTTCTCCGACTTTAGCCTTTACAGGATATCCAGACCAAAGGCACTCTCCAATATCACCAGAGTTTGCATTTTTTGCTCGTAATCGAATATTTTTATGTCTTGCAAATTGCATAATTCTTTTTTTGGTGTGAAGCGGGGGACTCGAACCCCCAAAACCCTCTATCCTAATAAAATTAAGTTTTCATCTATTACTATCTATTCTAAAGCAAAGGCTCCATTCTTCACACGAGGGTCGCTTCACGAATAATCATTTTCAATCTTTCCATAATTTCTGATTTTAAAAATTCAACAATCACTAAACAAATAGCAAAAAACATAATCTTCCATAGGTTAGATAGATAATAGGTTAATAATTCAACTTTGTTACATAGGCTCTTTAATGTCGTTTTTAATTAAGCACAACGGTCAAGGCTATGATTAGTACGGTAATTAAAAATACTTAATTTCCGATTAAGCACTTAGCCAAAACTTTTTATTTTGTTTTATCTTTTTTGTTATAAAGCCAAATCAAAAAGATTTGGCGGACTTGGTTAAAAGCTTTAAACTTTGGGTTAAGCACCAAAACCCGTATTAATTATAGCCATTGTTGTAGTTCGTTTTAATCCCATGCTGTTTTTATTAAGTTCAATAGTTGATACATCTCTTCCCAGTCAGCTCGAATAATATTATTTTCATTCCGATTTTTCAATTTATTTTCAAATCGTTTTTGAATTAATTTTTTGTTTAAAACCTCTCCTTGGTATGCATTCATACTTGTCTCAAATCCTTTCCATTGAATTGGCATGTATAAATCATTTTCTTCAATGAGTAATTCTTTTCCTAAATACATTTCAATACTACATGCTAATCCATTGATATTCATTCTTTGTTCTCCAGTTGGACCCAATGTAGGATAGTTATCTGCAAGTTGAATATTGGGATAGCTCAAAACTCGTATGTTATCTGGGATTGTCAATTTATTTAATAGATTCATCTCTTTTAAGCCTGCTGTGTCATTATCAAATAGTGCTATAATTTTGTTATTTATTCCCGAACCAATAAATGATTTTACATTATGAACTAAATATGAAGCACTTCCATTCAAACTCAATTCTCCGAAATCCATGAAGTGATAGTGGTTTTCAAGATGTGGATACAATAGTTTAATACTTGCTTTAATAAATTTAGTATCTGTTTTACCTTCCGTTAAAATAATTATTTTTTTAAAATCTAAGTCGTTAATAAAATCTTCTTGAACCCAACCATTATTGATTACAAAAGTTAAATCATATTTTATTATTGAGTCTGATTTTAACGATTGAAGTAATGAATATAGCCAAGAGGAAGTTGATTGTCCTATTTGAAAATCATATTCAATTAATTTTTGTTCAATGTCAGAATGTGTTTTTTCAAGTTCATATTGTCCTTTACCGGAATAAATACAACTGTTTATGAAATTTACATACTCATCATAAGTTATTGTAACTTTAAAATACTCAGATTCATTTTGTGCTTTTTCATATTCAGATTTAGCCTTATTCAATGTTGTTCCAAATATTTTAAGTCTATCAAGACAATGACTGACTTTTGATTCAAAATATTTTTCTAGGTAGATATCGCCATCTTCATCTTTTACCTCGACTTCTTTGTAGTCAGAAGAGGTGAATATTAATTCGACGATATCGTGATAAAATCCATTTTTATTTGAAAATCCAGAGTAGCTATCTATATGTATATCTGAAAATGACCCCATTTCGTTTTATTAAACCCTTGTTTGGTTATTTGGTAATGAACTACAACGTTTATGTATATGGAAAGTTGCGGGTTTGCGTGCGAGGAATTTCCGAAGGAAATTCAGACGTAGCAAACGTGCAACGACTTTTGTTTTAGCACAACACCAGCAATTTTTTATATACGGTGTTGTAACCCGTTTTTATTTTTCATTACTCAATTCGTCAAAAAATTTGCTCGGATTTCTTAAAAATCGGTAAGCATCTGAACCTTTTATTAATTGTGCTAAATCCGAAATATTCGGTTTGCATAAATTTCCGTTTCTGTCCATTAAAATCCAATCATTTTCTTTACAAATATCAAGCATTGAATTAAGGAAATTCAGAGTAGTATCTGTTAAGTCAGTCCGAAACATAAATTCATCGATAAATTCATTAGTTTTATTTAAGCCAAGACTAACGTCGTGGTCAAATTCCGCTTTTTCACTTTTCCAAATTGTATCGTCAGTCCAACTTGCACGAGTAATTATTTTGTCAATTTGTTTTTCTAATTCCGCTACATTAACTTCTATCTCTTTCCACCAATTTGTTGTTCTTGCATCTTCAAATTCAGGCTCTAAATCTTCGTTATCAGATTCTGTATATTTTTCCCAAAACTTTTCCCATTCAGAATGTTTAATTTCCAATTGATTTGGTATTTCTCCAAATTTCATTTCAATCGCCTTTTTCGGCAGTATGTATGTTATAAATTGATTAATTGCCATTCGGTTTCTCAAATTGGTTACAACGGTTTTGTTTATGAAAAGTGCGATAAATTTTCTGTAATATTCAGACATAAAACCAAATAAACAGACACTCTCCTACTCTTTGCAGAAACTAAATTAAGCATTTTTTATAAACGGTGTTACCCACAGTAGTTTTTGTTTTTGTAGAGTTTGCCGTTTTTATTCATTAATTTTTTTAATCCGTTTGAGTGAGAAATTCTGTAACATTAACTTTTTAAGATCAGATTCATTAAAATAAATTTTTAATTCAGCAAGAGTTAGATTTCTGCAAGATTTTATATTTGCACAATATTTTATTTTTATAAATTAATAAAAGTCAATAGTGATTTTATTTAGGATTTGAGTAAGAAATTCCGCGTAATATGAGGATTTAATTCCGAGATTGAGTAAGTTCCACTATTGTGGGTAACGGTTTTGTATATGATACGTTGCGTGTGTAAGCAACTAATTTAGCAAATAAAAACCGAATANATTTTATTTAGGATTTGAGTAAGAAATTCCGCGTAATATGAGGATTTAATTCCGAGATTGAGTAAGTTCCACTATTGTGGGTAACGGTTTTGTATATGATACGTTGCGTGTGTAAGCAACTAATTTAGCAAATAAAAACCGAATAGAAAATCCGCTAGGATTTTCGTAAGTAGGCTAGTACTAGCAATGGATTATATACGTTGTTGTGCGTAGGCTTTTATTCAGAGTTATTATTTTCTATTAACTTTATTTTTTTACTATTCCAATTTAGAATTACTCGATAATTTTTAAAAAAATCTAAACCAAACCTTCTACCCAAATATTGCTCTGAATATACTTTTTGGTTTTTTAAAATAGTATTTCCGAATTCTAATTCATTAACAATTCCTGTGTAAGATATCCTTGCATTGTCTTGTTTTCCATAAATTCCAATAGAACCGGTTGTTTTAGATTCAGTGAAATCTGATATTTGACCATTTTCTTTTTGCTTTTCAAATTCGGAAAAAGGTATAACTAAATCTCCATTATAGCCAAAATCGACATCAAAATTCCAAACTTTTTCACCATTTATTTTACAAGCAATAGAAGGTATTCCTGCATAACCAATAAATAACTTATTTTCAATTATTTTTTCAGGTAAGCTTAATTTCGATTCATTGTCAGTTATAATAATTTGTTTCTTATCAAAATCAATATCCCAAATAGCGTGTTGCATTAAACTTGACCCAATAAATCCGTCAATATTGAGAGAAGACCACATTGGTATTGAATTAAAATTATTTATTAAGGCTACTGTTTCAACAAAATCTATTTTTCCAATTCCAATAGATTCTATTCTAGTATATTGATTAGTTTGTTTTTTATTAAAAACATCAGAAACATTTACAGAGTCAATAATTTTCAAATTTAAACTTTCAGCAAGTTCTTTTGACACAAGAGTTGGCGTCCCAGTATCAAAAAGAAAATTATAATTTTTATTATTTATTTCTACAGGAACAATTATCCAACCATTTTTAATTTCGAAAGGTAAAGTAACTTTAAAGTTTTCTTGTTTTGTTTTTCCTTCTTTAAAGTATTTTACTGCTTTGCTAGTTGCACAACTACTTATTAAAATTAATATTATTGAATAAATAAATACTCTTGTTTTGTTCATATATTTCAATTTTGTAGATGCTTTTTTTAGCTTACGCACAACGTGTTTGTATATGGTTTGTTGCGTGGTTAAGCAACTAAGTTAACAAATAAAAACCGAATAGAAAATCCGCGAGGATTTTCGTAAGTAGGCTAGAACCAAGCAATAAATTATATACAGTGTTAGCTTTTAGTGCTTTTTTGTCCGCTTAATAATTCATTCCGAATTTTTGTTTTTCTGTTAATTTTTGTTTTCAGAGCTTGTGAAAATTCCGCAGTTTTCGATTCCGCAAGGTTGCTCAAAATTCCGATAGCGTTATTTTTCGTTTGAGTAAGTAATTCCGCAACTTGATAAATTTCTATTGAGTGAGATTCCGAGTTATTATTTCAGTTTTCGATTCCGCAAACGAGCTAAAAAGTCAGACGCAACTCAATTCAGAGTTTGAGTGAAAATTCATCGTTTTTTTCAAAAATTCGGAAACATAATTTTTTGGATTTTATTTTCTTAAAACTCAAAAAAATAAAGAGGCTTTTTTGAATTCCGCAAACTTGCTCGAGCATTAAAGCTAACGTGTTTGTATATGGTTTGTTGCGTGGTTTAAGCACCTAATTTAGCAAATAAAAACTGAATAGAAAATCCGCGAGGATTTTCGTAAGTAGGCTAGAACCAAGCAATAAATTATATACGGTGTTGTGCAACGTCTTTTTTCAGGCGCAATTGATAAATCACTCCAAAAATCAGTCCGATTAAGCCACCAATATAACTAAAAGTGTGCATTGTTCCGACTGTTAAAAAAGCATTTTTATCCGTTACACTATTCGGAATAATCCAATTTCCATCAATTTCCGAAATAATGAATTCGCCAACAACTATTCCTAAAAGACCAATTCCGATTGCTATTCCTAAAGTTCGTATTATTCCTATTTTTATACTTTTCCACATCAGTTTGGAATTTGGTAAAGTCAATCCCACAATACTTAATACAATTCCGATTATTAATCCTGTCCACCACGTTGATAAAAATCCGACAATTGATGCTGTTAATTGAGGCCTATTTTGAGACATAAATCCGAATTCAAATTGAGCAAACTTAAATTTCGTAAAATATTCAGGCGAAATAGAATAAGAAATTTGGTCGTGTAAGATTCCGTAGATACCCGCTAAAATCGGTGTCAAAATTATTGTCAAAAGTAGTATTCCGATTTTCTTAGCCATAGTTTGGTCAGATGTTGCACAACGTTGTTGTGTATGATTAGTTGCGTGTTTGAGCAACTAATTTAGTAAACCAAAACGAACGCAAGAAAATTCCGCAGGAATTTTCGCAAGTAAGCACGTAAAAAGCAATTAATTA
>NZ_JBWDLJ010000010.1:0-16170 GCF_056238645.1 Formosa sp. F44 | reverse complement strand
TCCGCAGGAAAATCAGACGTAGTAAACTTGCAACGACCTTTGGTTAAGCCCAAAATTGAGCAATTATTTTTATACATTGTTACCCACCGTTTTTTATTCGTTCAGTAATTTAGTTTCGAATAGTGACAATGATTGTTCAATTCCATCATCAACTATTTTTCCACATATTTTGACTTTATCCAATTTCTTAACTTTTTGCTCGTCCGATTTGTTAGTAAAATAAGCAATTAAATCTCGTTTCTGTCCGTTGTAATCAACTTTCGCCATTAAGTAATGATGTCCACCGTCAGCTCCAGTCGATTGAATTTTATAGTCCGTTAATTCAGTTTCAAAGTCTTCTGTCTTTTCAAATAAACTCCAATAATTTTCAAAACTATCTTGACTGATTTCTGAAGTCTCAAGATGATTTTTAAAATCTGTCAATAATAAATTGTTGTCAGTCCAATAACCATAGTTATTTTTAAATGGCATTTTTATAATTATTCTTCCGTTTTTATCCATTCCGATTTCACGTTCTGGAATTCCGGTTTCGTTGTCCAATTCAACAATCCACGTTTCCACGAGGTCAATTTTATTTTCGAAATCAGGATTTGCTTTTGGAATTATCGTACTTAAAATTCCAATTATGGCTTTTTTAAAATTGCGTTTTACTATACCGTCAGCTTTCGCTATTTGCTCGCTTTTCGGTATTTTGAATTGTATGTACGTTGTTTTTTTCAAATGGTGGGTAACGGTTGGTATAAGAAACGTAGGGCAGTTGATAAGCATTTTCGTTTCGGTTTATTACTTAGCTAAATATAAATATTTTGCTTTTATCTTTTTTACTATAAATGCCAAATTTTATATTTAGCGGACTTAATTAATATTCACAGAACTTTTGTTTTAGCACCAAATGCCCTATGTTTTTTATACATTGTTAGGTGTCTGGCTTTTTATTTTCACGCTAAACATAGATAAGTTCATATACTTTTCAAAACTCTTAACAGCTTCTTTAAATTCGTTGTCATCTCTATAAAGTTTTATCATTGTAAGTATATTTCCAGGATGATAATAAAGTGAATAAAAATAATTTATACTTTTCGTTTTGTTTATTAAAGAGTTATATAATATTTCTTGAAAACTTTCACTTATCTCTTTTGGTTCATATATTTTAAAAATATCAATTTCAGGTAAAGAAGTGTAATTTCCGTCAGAAAATTTTGTGATTTCATAAGGCTTCAATTGCTTCTTTTTAATAAAGTTCAGGTCTTTGATAGTTAGGATTCCATTATCAAACCTCTGTTGGCTATTTTGTTTGTATTTGTCATAGTCATTCTGTTCAATCTCTTCTTCAAACCTTAATTTAGATTGCTTTAATTTGAGAACAGTTTTTTGTTGGTTTTTTTTGAATCTAATTTTAAACTTAAATAAGTTTAGAGTAAACTCAAGGTTACTAAAATAATTAGAATGAAGTACGTTTTCTATATCTTCCAAATCAATAGAAAGACTTTGTTTGTATTCTATTAATCTGTTTTCTGCAATATTATATGTTCGTTCTCCTAGTTTGTTTATATATTTTTTTGGGAGTTTAAACCATTCAATATTCAATTCTTTAATGTCAAAATTATTTTCTAAATATGGAATTATTTCTGCTGGTTTATATAAGATTATAAATTCTGCTAGTAAATGTCTGTATCCTTTTTCCGAAATTTCTTGTATTACGTGAATTAACTCCACACATTCTTTGAGACAAATTAAATCTTCGCTTTGTAATGTTTTTAATGCAATTGGTAAACTATATAAAGTGTAATCCTTTCTTTGATAATATTTAATCCAAAAAGGATAAATATTTTGAATATCAATTTTTCTATTTTCTAATAAAGCTAACCGAATATGATTATGAATTTTATCTCTTAGATTGAAGCTTCCTAAATGAGAATATACTTTAATAATTTTTTCTAAAGTTAAATCGTGATATTCATTTCTCCCTTCATCAATTTTTAATCCATACGAAAGAAGATTGTTGTAGACATCTTTCAAAATCCAATTTAAATAGAAATCTCTAATATTTTGATTTCGTAATAACTCTAGAAGCTTTAATGTAGCATTAGATGATTTTCCAATTAAATAATCTTTAAAACTAGATTTAAGATATTCATAATCTTTAATTTTGGAATTATGAATTATTATGTTTTCTATAATATGTGTTAGATGTTCTCTAAAATTTATTTTGTCTTTTAGAGCTTTGTCAATTGTCTTTTTGTTTAACGATTTTGAATGTTTTTTAATATAGTTTACTTCGTCATAAACGTCATTTTCTAGTTCATTATGAAAATGTTCTGTGCCGTAATTGTCATTGGCTGTTCTATTATAAATTAGTACTGCATTTTTTGTCTTTATGTAATAATACATTCCAAACAGATAATCTGAACTTGTAATTTCTTCATCTGTTATACCATTATTTATCAATGATTGTACATAAGTGTAATAAAAAGTGTTGAGAGTCGAAATGTGTTCTCGTAAAACTAAGTTTAAAATTAACGATAAATCGTAGTAATTAATTACACTTAATTCGTTCGGAGAAATTACATTTAATGTTTCTCGAAGTTGAGTGTAAAATGTTATGATGGATTCATAATCAACTATGTTTTCTATTATTTTCTCAAATGATTCTATTGAGGAATATTTAATAATAATTTCTTTTTTTTGTTCTTTTGAAAGTAGAAATAAGCTAAATCGAGATAGAAATCTCTTTTCAAGATTTAAAATAGATTCGCTAACAATACTATTGACTTTTTTAGTTTTATAAGAATAATCAACTTGCTTTCTTAAAAAGGTGTTGAAACTATCGTGAAAAAGTGATATTCTATTTAGTTTAATGTCAAACAAATAAGGATGTTCCTTAATAAACTCGTTTACATAATATTTTTCATCTCCTATAAATAAATCTATTTCAGTTTCCATTATATAAGATTTAGAACATAGAAAAAGAGATAAACTTTGTTTTCCTTTTTCATTTGAAATAATTTCTTGGTAATATGAATCTATATTATGAATTTGCTCAATTGGAGGTGTCTTTTTATGTAGCTTATAATGCTCCGTAACGTATTTAACTATAATAGGGTAACCTTGAGAAATTTTAAATATTTCTCCAATGATTGAATATTCTGATAGATGAAAGAGTTCTTTTAAAACTTTTTCAGTTTGCTTTAAATTCCAATTTTCAAGTGTGTGCTTTTTCCAGTCTAATTTGCTTACAAGTGGTCTTGATAAAACAATTATTTCACAATAATCCTTTGCTCTATTAATGAAATTTATAAAACAGTCAAACTCAGAATTATTGTAGTTCTCTACGTGGTCAAGACCATCAATTATAAACGTTTTCTTTTCTACTTTTAATTCGTCTAAGAGTTCTTCAATTGTTCTTGTGTTTTGGTCATAAAAAAGCTTGGTATTTAAATCACGAATAAAATTTTCAAATTTTAGCCTCTCTTGATAATCTCTGTCTTGATTTCCAACCCAAAAGCGATATAAAATATTGTTTTCATATTCTTTTGTAAGTGTATTTACAAAATGACTTTTTCCAATTCCAGGTTTACCTTCAATCAATAGTAGCTTATCAAATTTTAGAAGTTTATGACTAATTGTAACAGATTCTTCCTGTAATTCTGTTATAAAGACTTTAAGTTGAGGAAGAGATTCTCTTGAAATTTCCCATATTCTTTTATCTAAAGTTGTATTGAAGAAAGAATCTATTTCGTTTCTTCTTCGAGGATTATTTACATATAAATCATCTATTTTTTTATCAATTTGAGTTCTTGATAATGAAATTATTGAAACATTATTTGCTAATTTATAACTTGGAAAGCTCAGTATTTCCTCATTTGATTTGAAGGAAATATTTCTAAAGAATATTATATTTTGTTTTGAAGATAATTCAAGAGGTTTGTGCCCTTTCATTATGACTTTATTGTCCTGAATTTTTAGGTCATTAAACTTTATATCCTCAAAATCTTTTATTTGAAATTGAATTACTTCTGAATTAGTCGTGATTACTAAATCGTCAAAATTATCTGTGGTTTTAGCTTCTATTTCAATTTTAGAAATATTTCGTTCCACATCCATTAATGAGAGTAGGAGAAAGGTTACTTGTTTTTGATAAGAGTATCCACTAAATGCATTTTTCATCTATTTCACTAAATTGTTTTTTCTTATCAAATTTTTCTATTCGGACGTTTTTTTAGCTTGCACCTAACGTGTTCGCATAAGATTAGTTGCGTGTTTTAAGCACTAAAGTTAGCAAATAAATCACAGATAGAAAGTCTACGAGGACTTTCGTAAGTAGGCTATAACCAGCAATTAATTTTATACGGTGTTAGCTGCTGGCTTTTTATTCAGTTCTTTTAAATATTCATCTGCAATATAGAATGCAAATTTTCTTAGTTCAGAGGTTTTGAGTTCAAGATTTAGTCCTATATTTCCATTTTGACCGTCCTGAATAATTACACCTTTCCATTTATTATCTTCACTAATCGATTCAATTCTTTGATGAGCGATTCCATTCCGCATTCGGGTTAAAAGGTTTTTTAAATCATTGTTGTTTCCACGTCTATCAAATTGAAAGTTAGGGGAATTTAATACAAATTGGATTTCTGGAATATCATTTAAATCCTTATTCATAAAATTTAGTTTTCTTACTCTCGCATTGTGTTGATGCGGTAAAACAATTAAACTTAATATTCCATTCATTAAAAGTGTCAAATTGTATTTACCCTTATAAGATTGAATTAGTTCTTTTGTTCTGCGAATTAATTCTATATCGTATTTGCCATTTGGAATTCCCATAACTTTAGTTTTATTGGTCAAAATATAATTGAAAATGACCATTTGGTCTTGTCAATCGAAAAGTAATTTCATCTAATTTCCATTTCCTTCCTATCCATTCTTCTTTCTTAAATTCTTCATCTTTAATCTGTCCCAAATTCTCAATATCATCTCCGAGTATTTCACAGAACTGTTTATATAAATGTTGAATTTCCATAGAATAAACTCTGTGATTACTTGGGCCATTTTGACTTAAAAGGATAAGTGTTTCGCTACCATCATTTGGAATTAATACCATAATTTTATTAAAAAAGCCGAAGAAAAAGAACGGAACATAATATGTCCTCAAAGTAGCTGTTTCCATTACTTCTTCATAAAACTCAGCTGTTTTGATTATTTCAAATGGTATCCTGAAATTTAAAATAACCTCTTTTATGTCGAGATATTTTTGATAGTATTCTACAAATTCAGATGGTTTTAGAACTATCGTATTAATACCTAATTTTTCATAAATCAATTTAGTTTTCTTGTATGATTTATTGTCATTTATGATGTAGAAATTACAAGTAGAAGCAAAAGCAGCGTGAAATGCATCTTCGGTAGTATTTTTAAATGTTTCTTTTCTCCCTTTTTTTATATTCACTTTGTCTTCTTGATAACCGTGCATATCAAGCAAGAGATATTAGTTCGTAATTTCGTTAAACCATTCAGGTGCATTTTTTGAATTATCTATAAATTGATTTGGGTTAGTACCAACTTTTTTATATTTATCATCTATTATTTTATATGGGTCTTTTGAGTCAAAAATTTTATCTCTATTAATTCCCATTCCTCCTTGAACAGTTTTTCTTAATTCTTGATAACCGTCAGATTCATTAAGGTTCAAATTCATTTGGCTGAAATTTTTGAAAAAACCGTCCATAGTCGGATTTTCTTTTAGTCCAGGAAACATTTTATCCATTTGTTCAGCACTTTCAGGATTTTCAAATGCTTGTTTCAGTGATTCTTCGAGTGGTATTGATTTGAGTAAATTTATCAGCGATTTTCCAATACTTTTAGTAAGGTCGTCTTGTTCGAAAATGTTCATTAACCCATCAAGGCTTAAATCATTAAAGGTGTCTTTTTCTTCAATTCTTTGTTCAAAAAGTTCTTTGGGTGGATAAAAGTCAAGTACAACTTCTTTTCCTGTATTCATTAAACACTTGTTTTTGGTAAGCTCGGAAATAAAGTTTAAATCTGATTCAATATATTCTCTTTGTATGCTGGTTTCTTTGAAGCTAGAGAATATATCTCCAATATGAGAAGTAGAAAATGGAATAAATAATTTTTCATTGTCAAGAATTATTTCTTTCAGTTCGATATGGTCGCCATTTTTTATTTGCGACAATACATTCCAATCGAAATATGTCTTTATCATATGAAAATGTGTTGTTTTTCAGCTTGCAGCTAACGTTTATGTGTAAGGAACGTTGCGTGTTTGAGTGCGAGGATTTTCCGAAGGAAAATCGGATGCTAGCAAACAAAGCAACGACCAAACGCTTGAACTAAAATAAGCAATGTTTTTTACACGGTGTTGGCACCAGTTTTTTATTTTTCACTAAATTCAATTCGCTTCGAGTTCAAAAGTGTGTCACTATCCTTAAACTTTATTGATTTGAATATATCCAAAATCAGTTCTTCATTTTTGATGTCTTTACCAATTAAATTAAAACTGTTCTTTTTAAATGCTTTTTCAATATAAATTCCAATTGTTCCATTTCCGATTTCTTTTGGTTTGGTCAACAATGTAATTTTTCCATTTATTGTGTCGGTTGAGAAGAGTTGTTTATCTCTGTCTTCGTATTCAAAGTCATATGAGTACCAACCATAATCAAAAGTCAATGAGTCAATTCCGTTTGTAATTCCACCTACATAACTGTCGATTCCATTAAACTCAATTTTTTTCCAATCAGAAGGGAGTTTGATATTAAAAGTTCCAAAATTTAAATCACTATTTGATTTAGTAGAATTTAAACCANAATTCCGTTTGTAATTCCACCTACATAACTGTCGATTCCATTAAACTCAATTTTTTTCCAATCAGAAGGGAGTTTGATATTAAAAGTTCCAAAATTTAAATCACTATTTGATTTAGTAGAATTTAAACCACTTATGAAATAAAGACTAATTCCTATCAGGAAAATTATTCCAAAATATAAGGTCGCTTTGTTCATTGTTCAAATTGGTGCCAACGGTCTTGTGTATGATTAGTGGCGTGTTTAAGCACCTAATTTAGCAAATAAAAACCAGATAGAAAATCCGAGAGGATTTTCGTAAGTAGGCGAGAACTAGCCATTAATTATACACGTTGTTGCCAATAGTTATTTTATTTTTTTTCCTTTAATTCCACTTGCTCAACCGAAAAAATATTCCACATATTCAACTTCAAATTCAGGTCTGTTAAAAATCTGATACGTGTTTTTTGAGTTTCCAAATTCTTCTGTATAAACTCCTAACATTTTATAGGTCTCTGGACTTCCAAGAAATACTTTTCCTAAAATCGGAATAATATTTTTCAAGTAAAACATATAAAATGGTTTTAAGATTTTACTTTTTGGAACAGAAACGTCAATTAAGGAAAACTTTCCGTTTGGTTTTAAAATTCGGTTAATTTCGTTTGCTAATTTTCCAAGTTGTTCATCATTAAATGTCTTTAATCCAAATCCTGAAATTACATAGTCAGCTGTTTCGTTTGCAATTGAATTGTCAAAAACATTTTCTTTAAGAATCTCAACTTTAGATTTTTTGAATTTAGATTTATTCTTTTCCGCCCGATTTATCATTTCGGTTGAGAAGTCAAGTCCGATTAGTTTTGAGTTATTGTCCGAATTTTTTAAAATATGTTTCCAACATTCCCCCATTCCGGTCATTAAATCGACAACTGTTTTTCCTTTCTCGATTCCAATTTCTTCAACACATTGTCTTCTCCATCTTTCACTAAATCCGAATGAGGTTATGTAATTCATTTTTGAATACGAACTACTCATTTTGTCAAATAGCTTTTCAACAAATTTAGGCTCGTAAATTTCTTTCATTCGTGATGTTGGTCATAATTATTGGCAACGGTCTCGGCTATGAGTAGTGGTGTGGTTTAGTGGTTAATTTAGCAAGTACACACCAAACTGAAAATCCGTGAGGATTTTCAGAAGTAGGCGAGAACAAGCAATTACTTATAGCCATTGTTAGGGTGCGTTTTTATATTCAGTTTATTTATTCCAGTTCGATATTTTTCGGATAAATAGATTTCGGTTGTGTCATTTCCATTACTCGAACTACTTCCCGATATGTTTAGATGATTTTCTCTTAAAACCAATTCAAGACTATCTGAATTTGTTGTTTTAATTAAAATATCTCTTTTTGGGTCAAACTCTAAATTTCCGTTTCCTTGATAAAATTCAAATTCGTTTCTGAAAGTTTCGAGATATTCTTTATTGCTTTCAGTTAGCCAATCCAAATCTAAAGTTTCATTAAGTCTGCTTACAGCTTTCTCTTTTTTTCCAGCCAAGGTTTCGAGCATTGCATAGTTGATCAAAGGACTTAAATCCATTTCATCTTTAACTTCTGGTTTGTCCGTTAATTCAAGAGCTTTTTTGTAGCTTTCAATTGCTTGTTCTTTTTGTCCGTTGAATTCAAAAAGTCCACCTTTCACTTGGTAGTAATATTCAGTTTCTTTTTGTTCAGCCGGTATTTTTTCTAAAAGTTCGAATGCTTTGTCTAGACTATCTTGCTCGACATAAACTCCAATTAGTTCATATCGGATGAAAGTATTGGATTGGTCAATTTCGATAGCTTTTGTATAATTTCTTTTTGCGTTTTCCAAATCGCCATTCATTCTGTATTCAACTGCTTTTTCGTTGAATTCAGTCAAACGTTTTTTGTCCGCTTCTGAAATCGGATTTTTGCAACCACTTGCAATAAAAAGCAATAATATGATGTATGTAATATTTTTCATTTTAAATGCACCCTAACGGTCTCGGCTATGAACAGTTGCGTGGGTTAGCACTAACTTTTGCAAGCACATACAAAGCTGAAAATTCCGCAGGAATTTTCAGGATAAGTCTGTAATAGAAATTGTTTATAGCCATTGTTGTGGTGTCGTTTTTTATTTTTATCTATCGTTTGTAAAATATATAATCAGTTACAATTGGGTCAATTCCGCTTTGTCTTAAATCCGAAATTATTTGTCCTTTATGATGGCTAAAATGATTAGCTACGTGAAACAAAATCTGTTGCATTGAATTGTCAAATTCTGTTCCTTTCGAGTTCTTGTATGTAATTCTTTCTTCCAATTCTCGCTCGTCAAGTATTTTCAGAGTTTCTTGATAATTTTCATTGTCAATTCCAGCGCATTTTTCGAGTGAATGTATTTGGTGAACACCCAGCTTTTCTTTTCCAGTTATTCTCGCATTCCAAATTTGTTGAGCATTTATCAAGTGAGAAAAGAGTGGAATAGTCCGCTTTGGTAGTTTATTCTCATATTCAATCAGTTGTTGAATCAGCTTTTGGTTAAAGTGATTATGATATTCAAATATGTCTTTAAAAAACTCTTTCATTTTTCTGTTCGGTTACGTTCTGTCAAATGCACCACAACGTGTTTGTGTATGATTTTGTTGCGTGTTTAGGTACTAAAGTTAGCAAATAAATCACAGATAAAAAGTCCGCGAGGACTTTCGTAAGTAGGCTATAACTAGCAATGAATTATACACGGTGTTCTACGCAGTTTTTATTCCAGTATTTCTTTAATTTCTGCTATTTCTCTGTCAGTCAATTCGAACCATTCTCCACGTAATCTTTTGTTTTCATAAGATTTGTGTAATGAACTTTCAAAAGCTAAAGCAATTTTTCGGTTAGAAAACCCTTTTGAGGTTATCAGTTCAATAGTTGGCTTTTCGCTTTGTAAAGTTTTTTCTCGATACTCTGGATTATTAGATATTCCAATTTTGTAATAACCATTTGCCAAATCTTTCATTAAATACAAGTGGCAAACTTCTGTTAAACTGATTTCATCTTTAAAATCAAGTTTTGATAATGGTTCATAATTTTCTATTTCGCCAACTATCTTATTATAATCTACGAATAAGTTTTTCAGAGCAATTTGTAAATTTTCTTTATTGTCGTATTTATGATATGTTCCGCCAAAAGGTCGCATTCCTTCAATTTTTCTGTTTCCAGAAGTCAGAATTCGCCAGTCTTTTATTAGATTTTGAGATAGATTTTCTAAATCCTCTTTGTACAATAAAATTCTATTTTCGTAAACTTGTTTATACGTATCGTTTAGACTGTTATACAGATGAAAAGACTTTTTTTCTATATCAAATTCCAAAACTTCATTGTTCTCAAATAATATATAAAACTTGTCTCCAATGTCAAGCATAAAATCTTTACTTGGATGTCTTATTATTAAATAATCTTTTCCCTCTAAATGATTTGCTGTAAGAAAAAGTCGATTAATATCAGGTTTAGTAGAAACCATATTAATAGTTCCATTCAAAACTTTTTCATAAAATTCATTTCCACCTAACGATTCCCATTCAAGGTTGAATTTTTTAGTAAAAGGGTCGGATTTTGAAATTGGAATGTTTGTCATTGTTGGTTTTAGTCAAATTGCGTAGAACGTTTATGTATAAGAATAGTTGCGGGTTTGTATGCGAGGATTTTCCGAAGGAAAATCAGATGTTACAAACACGCAACGACCTTTGATTAAGCACTAAACCGTAATTATTTTTATACGGTGTTACCCACAGTATTTTTTCGTTTACCTTGGGTTTTTGTTCAGTAAATTCACAATGTCGTAATAAAATCCAATTGCGATGATAGTCTTATTTAGTCCGTTGTCAAAATCAGTTTTTTTCATCTCGTTTTTCATAGCTCCAGCAATTATTGTTGGTGCAACATCGCCATATTCAGATTGAGAATTCAGTATTTCTTTAATTCCTTTATTGTTTGAAACCTTGTTTATACACTCTAAATATAATCCGTTTGAGTTTAAAACATAGAGTTCAATCTTTTCTTTTTCTGGCTCTTCATAGCCTGGTGCAACCACAATTGGTATTTCTTCTTCATCCTCAATAAATTCAGTCCATATTTTTCCGAATGTCCCGTTTTTTTCCATTTCGTCAACTATTTCAATAGAATTGCTATTTAGATAGAAATCCGCTGTGAAATTTCTTTCAGTTTGTATTGAACCTAATTCGGAAAGATAGTTAATGAAATTTTCGTTATTGTCAGTATTTTGATAGTGTTCAGATAATAGTTTTTCGAAATGGGAAGTAGCTTTGTTTAGCAATTCCACGTCTTTATCTGATAAACAACTTTTCAGTTCGTCAGCATAATTTTCATCCGTTTGAGATCGGCAAGAAAACAGACTGATTGTCAAAATCAGAAGCAAAATTTTATTAAGCATAGGTTTTTTCAATATTGTGGGTAACGTTTTGGTGTATGATTAGTTGCGTGGTTAAGCAACTAATTTAGTAAACAAATACTTGCCAGAGAAAATTCCGGAGGAATTTTCCAAATAGGCTCTTGCCAAAGCAATTAATTATACACGCTGTTGCCAGTAGTTTTTATTTTCCAAGCGCTATTAATTAATTGAATTTCAAATTCGTCGTTAACAACCAAATCGTCCATCATTATTTCAGTTTTCGGATGATTTTTATTTAGAATTTTTACTTTCAAATACGCATCGATAGAATCTTTTGAGAAATATTTATCTGTTATAATTCCGTCGATAGATAAATCAATGGAATCTCGGAATTTCCAATCCAAATTTGGACATCCGTAATCTACGGCACTATTATTTTCGCTAACAGGTAATTTTACATTAATCGTGTCACTTATTTTAAATCGATTATATTTTTCTAAACCTATTATCCTCTGTTTTTTCATACATTCCTTATATGGCTTTTCACTTTCTATAATTTCATTCACCTTGTCTTGGATGTAGACATTTTCGCCGTTCAAATATTGATGGTAAGAATATAATATTAATCCAGACATATAATCATCGTGTGTTATTCCCAAAGAATTGAAATATGCCACTATAGAATCCGATTTGGCGTGGTGGCGTAATAAATTGTTCCGCAAGTTTAATCCAATTCCAAAATGTAAGTTGTTTGGCGTTGTGTCGTTCTCTTTGATGTTTTTAAAACTTTCAATATTTTCAGGACTCCAAACTTCATTTAAATACTCAAAAGAATAATTCAGTTCTTTCGGAATTTCGTTTTTTCTATTACACGATAGAAAAGAAAATATTGTTAGAATTATTATTAGTTTTCTCAATTTTTCTCAAATTACTGGCAACGGTTTTGTATATGGCTCGTAGCGTGTAAATTAGCGATTATTTTTCGGTTAAGCACGAGCCGAATTTTTAAATTTTTCTTATTACCTTTTTTATCAATAAGCCAAATTTAAAAATTTGGCGGACTTCGCAAATATGCCTTAACTTCCGATTAAGCAACTGCCCAGCTATGAGCTATATACGTTGTTCTACACCGTTTTTATTCCGATGTTGCTTTTTCAGCACGCTCAATAATCGGTTCGTAATCAAATGTTGAGCAACTTCCTTCGCTTAAAACTCGTTTTCCAATTCGCTCAATTTTTCCGTCATCATTTTCCCAATCGAAAATATGAATATTAGCTCTAAAAACTTCATTCAGTTCATTGTAATTTAATTCGCCATTTTTTTCTCCGAAATTTTCTTCCGTTTCTATTATTTTGATTGGCAATCCGCCTTCTAAATAAATCGTAGTTCTTACTCGACCATATGAAAGTCCGATTTCCTCAACTATTTTGCATATTTGATTTTCGTTCCGCCAAACTTTTAAAATTCCGCCACCATCAGTTGTAATTCCAGTTAGCTCAACCCAATCAAATTCAGATTTCGTTAGAGTAGAGTCAGAGTTGATGGAGTTTACTTCATTCTCAATTCGGTCAAGTTTATTTTCTTGGCCAAAAGTTACAAATCCGATTAAGGTCAATATGATTACGAATGTTTTTTTCAAATGGTGTAGAACGTGTTTGTATATGGTTTGTTGCGTGGTTTAGCACGTAATTTAGCAAATAAAAACCAAATAGAAAATCCGCGAGGATTTTCGTAAGTAGGCTAGAACTAGCAATAAATTATATACGGTGTTGTGCGCTGGCTTTTCCGCTGTCTAATTGATTTTCTACTATTTTTTCCAACTCACTTTTCTTAAATTCAAACCAACTTTGTCTAAATTCAGAATGGTCGATTTTATGCTTAAAATTCTGAAAAGGCTTTTTATTTGCTAAAGTATTTTCCAATTCCGACTTTAAATTTTGGTCAGATAACTGCTCAACAAAAAGCTCCATAATTTTAAAAGACTCAAAGCTTTCTAATGTCTCAAATTTTATAAAATCCGCTTTATACTTTTCCACTTTTTCTAAACTGTCACTAAAAGCCTCTTTAAATTCATCCTCGTCCGAAAATTGTGAAAAATTCGGGATTGCAACAATTTCGTCAGTTTTAGAATTGTAATAACAGTCAAACCCGCAATCCAATTCTTGTGCTATTTCCTTTATTATTTCTGACTGTCTTTTTTCCATTAGATTGCTCTTCTCGGATATTGTTCAACTTGTTTTTCTAATTCCTTTACAATTAGTTTTAATTCGCTGTTGTTAAAAACGCAATCTACAAAATAATCTTTATCATCATCTGCACTTTGTGGTCGAGATTCCAAGTCAAATATTATTCTGATATGCTTTTCTTCTAAATTCTTTTTGGTCAGTTCAAATTCCAAGTTTGGTTCCATAAAAACAAGTGAATCAGAATCAGTTTCAATATTATTCGAGAGTTTTTCAAACCAATCTTTAATGTCATTTAAATCTCCAACTAAAAGTGATGGGTCAACAGTTTGCCAATTTCCACAATCACTTTTTACTTTTAAATAAACCAACAACCAATTAGAATCATATTCACAATTTGTTATTTCAGGAAACTGATAATTCGTTATCTTAAATTCAACAGATTGGTTGTTAATTCCTTTAAATATCATTTGATTACGATGGTTTTTTCAGCTTGCGCACAACGGTTAGGCTATGGTTAGTACGGGATTAAAAATAGAATAATTTTCGGATTTGCACTTAGCCAAAGCTTTTTATTTTGTTTTTATCTTTTTTATTTTAAAGCCAAATCAAAAGATTTGGCGGACTTTATAAATATGTACAGAATTTGGATTAAGCACCAAAACCCGTATTAACTATAGCCAGTGTTGGCATTTCGTTTTATTTTTTTTCAGCGTTTGAGTGAGTTCCGTCAGTGTTTTTATTCCGCAATATTTTTCAATTCCGATTGAGTGAGCAATTCCGTAATAAACTCAATTCCAGATTTTTATTTTTACTGCGTTTGAGTGAGTTCCGTTTAAGTTTTTATACCGCAATATTTTTCAATTTAGTTTCAGATTCTACAAATGAACTAAAAAGTCAGCATTTGATTTTATTCAGATTTATATTCCGTCATTGAAATAATATTCTATTTTTTGAAATAAAATACTTAAAAAATATTATTTTTCTGTAGTTTCCTTTTTATTAAAAAATTTATAAATCTCTTCCACCCAAAAAATGAAAAAAAATAACTTAAAGTATTTTATATAATATGGACACTCAATAAAATAAGGAAGAAACCCTATTAGTCCAATAAAGCCGAGTAATTTTAGATTTTTCAATTTTTCAATTTTTTTAGTTTAATTTAGATTTCGTCACTCAATGAATGCCAACGTTCGGGCTATGATTAGTACGGGAGCAAATAAGCGATTACTTTTGGTTTGGCACTAAGCAAAAACCGTTTGTTTTGTTTTTTATTTTTTTAATCACTACAAAATCCAACGGATTTTGTGACAAGATAAATATACACAAACCTTCTGATTAAGCCCAAACCCCGTATTAATTATAGCCATTGTTGGCATTTCGTTTTCTTTTTTATCAGCGTTTGAGTGAGTTCCGTCAGCGTTTTTATTCCGCAATATTTTTCAATTCCGATTGAGTGAGCAATTCCTCAACTTGCTAAATTCCGTATTCAATTCAAGTTGTTCAGTTTCCGCAAACGAGCTAAAAGTCAACGTTTTGTTTTAAATTACTTTTTTTTATATTTCTTATGTTCAATATTTTTCTTTCCTAAAATCCCATAAAATTTTCGTGGCGAGATTTTCAGGTCTTTTGTTATTTCGCTCACTTTTTTCTTTCCTTTCTTGTACAACTTTAAATTCTCATTTACTTTTTTGTCAAAGTAGTGTTTTTCGAGTTTCGCAACAATTTGTAATTCGGTCAGATTTGAGTCATTCGCATATTTTTCAATTTCCGATTTAATGTCTTTTAAATTACTCATAATTGTCATTTTTACGGTTCTGCTCAATGAATGCCAACGTTGATGTGTATGGTTAGTTGCGTGTTTCAGCAACTAAATTAGTAAACAAAAACGAACGCGAGAAAATTCCGAAGGAATTTTCCAAATAATCACTTGCCATAGCAATTAATTATACACGGTGTTGTGCAACGTTATTTTTTTCTTATCCATTGAGTTTTTAAAAATCCAGATTTTAATTCCAATTCGATAGAGTCATTCACATTTAGTCTTTCAAATTCAGTTTTAGAGACACGCATTAAGTCATTTTTCGTAATTGGACCCCAAGGTTCAAAATCAATTCTATACGCTATGGTTTTCCCGTTTTCAATTTTTTTATTTATAATTCTTGCTTTATAAAATTCAGGTTTGGATTGGTCAAGAAGTGCATTTGTCAAAATTGCTGTTCCGCAACCAAAAGTAGATAAGAATAGAATTCCCCAAAAGAATCCAGTAAATATTTTCTTTCCAACTAAATATTCTTTTGTCCCGTAGAACAAGATTGAAATTAAAGGAATACTAATTATTAAAGCATAGATAAAGATGTTTGTAAATCCAATTATTTTAATGTCGATTAATGCTCTTAAAATTAAAGCAAATGATGGAAATAGAATCGCTGAATCTATTTTTGGAATTGGTGTGTTGTTCCACTTTCTATAATCAATTCCAACTTTCCCTTGATGCTTTAGTGCAAATAAAATTCCCACAATAGGAATTAGAATATTTACCAAAACAGAAATTTCATAAAATTTCGGATAAGCGAAAAGCCAAATTGCAGATAAACCACCAATCCAATTTAATATAGTTGAAATTTTCTTAATCGTCATTCAGAGTTTGATTGGTTAATGTTGCACAACGTGCTTGTGTATGGTTAGTTGCGTGGTTCAGCGACTAAGTTAGCAAACATTTACGAACCCGTGAATATTCCGCAGGAATATTCGCAAGTAAGCTCAATAAAGCAATTAATTATA
>NZ_JBWDLJ010000009.1:0-30401 GCF_056238645.1 Formosa sp. F44 | reverse complement strand
CAATTCAATATGTTAATGAACTTATTTCTCTTTTTATTTCTTAACTCGTTTCCTCGTTAAGCGGGTGCAAATATAAAACCCTTTTTTTAATCTCACAATGTTTTTTTGAAGTTTTTTTTTTAGACTCGTTTTTAAAACGTTTCTAACTCCATTAAAACAACCTGTAAAGAACTTTGTTTTCTAAAAACGTTGCCGTTTTTAGCGGGTGCAAACTTACACCCTTTTTTGTTACTAACAAATCTTTTTTATCTTTTTTTGAAACTAATCTAAATCTGATAAATATNGTTTCTAACTCCATTAAAACAACCTGTAAAGAACTTTGTTTTCTAAAAACGTTGCCGTTTTTAGCGGGTGCAAACTTACACCCTTTTTTGTTACTAACAAATCTTTTTTATCTTTTTTTGAAACTAATCTAAATCTGATAAATATGACTCTGTTAATGAACGTGTTGCCTAACTAAACTACCGTAGTTGTGTCGCTAAGCGGGTGCAAATATACCACCTTTTATTTCTATATAACTAATTTATTTACGGTTTATTTTGAAATAAAAGTCAAATCGTAACCCGTCAGTAGATTACAACTGAATAAAAATGTGTTCTGCTCTATAGAAATTTCAATTCCTTACAATCCTTACCTTATCTACTTCCAATAAACATGTCAATTTAACTATATAATCGGTAATTCTTCGTCCACACCATCTACACACCTTAGTCTATATATAGGATGTAATTTCACAAGTCTATCATATTATAGTACACAACAAATAAAGCCAGCCACGTAAAATTATAATTACTTACAAGAGTTCCTTCTGAGCAGATCTCGCCAACCACTCTTGCATTACATTCCTTACTTATTAATGCCTAATTAGATTTCTAACATCGATCTCGTTTCTAACACCCCAAAAATCTCTACCACTACAATAGCAATTACTCCTATATATATAGGAGACAAGATTGACTTGTAATCAACTCGTTTCAGCAAATAGTTTCAGTTTCCCTATAACTGTAAAGTCAACTTTAAATGATTTGTCCTGTCTAAAGCAAATTTCATTTTAACACTTCCTTCGCTCATCATTACCACTGTGATTTTACTCCTATATATTATTAAGCAAGATTTATTCAACATTATATAGCATAGACCCCTTTTAGACCATTAATAAAGTTATTACATCCAGCAGCATCAACATGATAATGATACCCTCTTGTTTCGTCGGAATGGCCACGCAAATCATCTAAGTCTGCTGGCAACTCTTTATTAGCGTTTTCTAATTCATAAACCCCAAAGCCATCCAAAGCGTAACCTATTAAAGCCGCATGACCATCTTCCTGCTCTACTTTCGTACTAAATCCTGTGGCCGCATGGTAATGATAGCCTTGATGCACATTTATATGTCCGCCAGCATCGTCGAACGGAGCAAGCGTATAAGCCCTTAAAATATTATTTGTAGGAGCTGGAGCAGAAAACTCAATTCCGTTTAAAGCCACACCTCGGGTAGACGGCGCTCTATTTCCTCGACGTCCTGACCCTCTAGCAAATAATGTGGGACTATCTTGAATTACAGGCGTTATTGGAATTAGCCATGACTGGGTGAGATTGGTAACATAAGACGGCAAACACTCCACACAAAAATTCTCGTATTCTTCACCTACATTTGGATTTGCCGCATTAAGACAATCTTCTTCGGTTGCTGTTATGTACACATCTCCATTATCATCGTACATTAACCACTTCGAATCGTTATAGAAACTGGCCATATTCTTAATAAATGCGCCATCGACGTCGTAAACCTCTCCATTTTCTAACCAAATCCCTCCAGCTTCTGCACTATCTGAAATATTACTAGGACACCATGGCCCCATCGCATGATCACTCGGAACACTTTTAGTTACAATTTTATAGCACTCTGCACGACTTCCATCAGAAAGTTCACAAGGCACAGTGGTTACTGTAACCGACCCATCTTCCGTAAGGAAATAGGAAGCATTTACATTTACAACATCACCTGCTTCTACTTTTGCTGGTTTATTGTTGCTAGAAAATAAATTACAACCCACAAGCCCGAAACAAAAGCCTGCAAAAACGATTATAGCCGATTTAAAAAAGTAAGTATTCATAATGACAAAATTTATGGAATTAGGGTTTGCTAATAAAAAAAGGACTGCAATGTGCTACATAGAACACCTATGTATTAACCATCTAATTCTTGTTTTAATTTAATAGCTAGTTTTTCCGTTTTATTACGGAGGTTTATAGCTGTGTTCAATTGTATCTGAGTTTGCAATAACTGATCGATTACACTATTCTGATATTCTTTATTATTTAACAAGTCGATATAATTTGATTCTTGTCCGAATGCCCTAATCTGATTAAAATTATCGTTATCATCGGGAAGCAAATCTTTAAGCGAAATATACTCTTCCAGCACGGGCTTCAATCTATTATCAATAATAGATCTAATTTTAAGCTCTTGCTGTTCGAAACGTTTTAACTCAGACGGATATTCCGCTATTAAATCGGCTACCGTATCATTCTCTAAAAACTGAAACTTATCGGTAAAATTCACAGAGCTTAAAGCTTCACTTCTCAAGTTTGTATTCTTAAACTTTACTTGCACAATAAGATCTTTCGCTTCTTGTGTTAAACTCTCTTGACAAAGTCCCACATAATTAAGCGAGTTCTGAAGGGAGGTCGTATTGTTTTTATACTGAAAAATTGAAGTATTTAAAACACCTAAGTTTGTATGCAACTCCTCATACAAGCTAACGTATATCTTTTCTTGAATTATTTTGTTCTTCCTTAATTCATTAAAATTATTAATCTTCCAGGCTATTAAAATTCCCAACACAATTAACAGAATCTCGCCCAAAGCATATATTAGATACTTTTTAATATTATTGGACAATAACAGATGTCTTCTTACCGTTCTAAACAACTTCATATTTTAGTTAAATCCAACTTTTAAAATTTATACCGAAAGACACAAAACCTAGACATTTGCCCTTTACATTATTAAGCATGTCTCGAAACACAAAACCACTTTTACTTTCTACCTTTTGGTTTTGGTGCTTTTTTAAATTCCGCTTCCGAGATAAAACCATCCTCATCTGTATCGATTTTTGCGAAGTCTTTTTTTAACGGACCTTTTAATTCCGACTCTGCAAGCTTACCATCTTCGTTAGCATCCATCTCTTCTAATAATTTCGCATACGTTGGCGGTTCTTTTTGTTCTTTTCCTTCTTGTGCCTGTGCTACATTTACAAATGTTAGACAACATAAAATCATTGCAAATCCAAATATTGACTGTACTCTTTTCATAATTTATTTATTTAAAATTGTTATTACAGAACAAAGTTGCGCATTAGTTCCATATGAATTTTATGTTTTCAACTAACAGCGAACAGTATTAAGCGAATAGCACCTCTTATGGGTTAAGCACAATTTTGAAGATTAAAAAAATAGTGGAATTTGAAAATTTAATGCATTTAACATCAACTAAAATCTAATTTATCTGGATTTTAAGCCATAAAAAAAGAGCTCCATTTCTGAAGCTCTCTGTTTATGATTTTAAATTTATTTTAATATTTAATCAACTTCTTAGTTTCTCTTCCTTTTTCTAAATCTATGTGAACAATATACATTCCTGTCGAAAGATTATTTACAGATATAGTTTCTGGATTGGCGTGATATGATTTCAATTCCTTACCAGATAAGGTATACAATCGCACGGCATTAATTTGTAAAGGCGACACAATAGTTATAGCCCCTAAACCACGGTTATAATATACTTGACTTTTAGACGTAACCACATCCTCAATACTTAAGGCGTTACAATCGGCTTCATTACTTACAAATGTAGACATCGCGTCTTTGTAAACCGACCAATTGTCATTGCTCCAACTCGAATCATCTACAAAAATACAGGTTAAATCTAGATTGTATTCTGAATTAAAAAATGTGAAATTAGTGTTGTTACCATTTTTAAGGTTTAGACTAGTTAATTGATTTTGATTGACTCTCAGATCTCTTAGGTTTCCAAACCGAGACACATCGATATCTGTCATTTGATTTTCATAAATTTCTAATTTCCATAATGAAGGTGCACTAGATGGTAAATTCACAGTAGTTAATTGATTTTGGTGTAAAAATAATTCTTCAAGGTTTACAAGCGCACTTACATCTAAAGCAGTAAACCTGTTACGCATAATTCCAAAACGTTTTAAAGCTGTGTTATTTGAAACATCAATAGTGGTTAGTTCATTATCATTTACAAATAGCGAAGTTAAAGCGATGTTATTGGAAACATCTAAAGACGTCAATTTATTATAGCTTAAGCCTAATTCCTCTAAGGCCACAAAGTCTTCGATTCCTGTTAAGTCTGAAATCTCCTTATTATCTACAACTAAACTTGTTATTGAATTAATACGTGTAGTAACAACAGCTCCATCTAATACATAATCTAAACCCAAATCTATTAAAGCCTGTTCGAATTTAGGATCCGGAATTATAGTATTAAAACAATCTACACCATAAACCGAAGCATCATCTACATTCGTCCAATTACTAGTAGCATAACTCACATTATCCACTTGTATACATTGTAAACCTGGATTATTTGTCGCATCGAAGTAGGTGAAATTTGCATTATTACCATTTGCTACATTAAAGCTTAGCAATAAATTATCATTAACACTAATATTAGATAGTTTAGTAAGCATAGACACATCTAAACTACTCAATTGATTATCATATGCTCTTAATCCAACGAGCTCCGTTAAGGGAGACAGATCTAGTGTGGTAAATTTATTGCTATACATATACAATTCCCATAGTGGTGAATTTTCAGGAAAATTAACAGAAGTTATTTCGTTTTGATGAATAAATAGCTCTTCAATGTTCACTAACGCACTTACATCTAAAGTAGTAAACTTGTTACGCATAATTCCAAAACGTTTTAAAGCTGTATTATTAGAAACATCGATAGCTGTTAATTCATTATCATTTACAAATAACGAGGTTAAAGCGATGTTATTGGAAACATCTAAAAACGTCAATTTATTATAGCTTAAGCCTAATTCCTCTAAGGCCACAAAGTCTTCGATTCCTGTTAAGTCTGAAATCTCCTTATTATCTACAACTAAACTTGTTATTGAATTAATATGCGTAGTAGCCACAGCTCCATCTAACACATAATCTAAACCCAAATCTATTAAAGCCTGTTCGAATTTAGGGTCAGGGATTAGAGTATTAAAACAATCTACACCATAAACCGAAGCATCATCTACACTCGTCCAATTACTAGTCGCATAACTCACATCATCCACTTGTATACATTGTAAACCTGGATTATCTGAAGCATTAAAATAAGTAAAGTTAACATTATTACCGTTAGCCATATTTAAACTCTTAAGTTGGTTAATATTGGCACTGAAATTAGATAACTCTTTAAGCATGGAAATATCTAAACTGGTCAATTGGTTATCGTAAACTCTTAACCCAACTAATTTTGTTAGAGGTGATAAATCTAATTTTGTTAATTTATTCTCATATATATGTAATTCCGTTAGAGGTGAATTCTCAGGAAAAATAACTGAGGTTAATTCGTTTTGATGAATTAATAATAATTCAATGTTAACTAGCTCACTTACATCTAAACTAGCTAACTGATTATTATACACAAATAATTCCTTTAAATTCGTTAAACCAGAAACATCTAAACTAGTTAACTGATTACTATACGCCCGTAGTTCCTGTAAATTTGTTAAACGAGACACATCTACTGTCGTAAATTGATTATGCTCCATGTAAATCTTCCACATGGGTGAGTTCTCAGGAAAAATGACAGACGTTATTTGATTTTCATTTATAAATAATTCTTCAATATTTACAAGCGCACTTACATCTATAAATGTAAAGTTGTTTCGCATAACACCAAACCGTTTTAAAGCTGTATTATTTGAAACATCTAAAGCTGTTAATTGATTATCGTCTACGAATAGAGACGTTAGCGCTGTGTTTTTTGAAATATCTAAAGTGGTTAGTTTATTTAAACCCAACTCTAATTTTTCTAAAGCCACGAAATCTTCAAGACCTGTTACATCTTCTATACCTTTATCTACAACCTCTAAAACGGTTATAGTGTTAATATTTGCAGTCAGTACAGAACCATCTAAAACATCGTCTAATCCTAAATCTATTAAAGCTTGCTCAAATTTTGAATCTGGGATTGTTGTGGTCTGACTAAAACCAAAAAGAGTCATGCTAAAAAAGCAGAGCGAGAGTAATTTTCTTTTCATAGTTTATTTATTTATTTATTAATTCAAAGCAACAGTAAATTAAATGCTTATAGAAAAAACTAACAATACCCTATATTGGGTATATTTTAAACTATTCAAGCTTTAGCTATATTATGAGAAGATTACTTTGTATTGAATTAGCTCTATTTGAAAAGATGGATACTTAAGCTTTAATTTTGGGCTCCTAATAGTATACCTAAATCACCCTAAATCCAAGATACTATCCTATTGTAAAAGATTATCACTTACAACGTGAAACACTTCAATATCCGCCACACCACTAGCACGAAACTATATCGCATAAAAAAAGCCTTACATTTCTGTAAGGCTCTTAGCTAGCTTTGCTCCCTCTCTTGGGCTCGAACCAAGGACCCTCTGATTAACAGTCAGATGCTCTAACCAACTGAGCTAAGAAGGAGTGTTTTGCATTAGCGAGTGCAAATATAGAACTTTATTTCAGTTGCACAAAACTTTTTTAAAAAAAATTTAAAAAAAATTATTTGAACAGTGCTTTAAAGACATCATTTCCGTTCGCAAACAGCACTAATGCTATAAGAATGAAGAATCCAACCATTTGTGCATACTCCAAAAATTTATCACTTGGTTTACGTCCAGAGATCATCTCGTATAGTAAAAACATAACATGACCACCATCTAACGCAGGAATTGGTAATAAGTTAAGCACTCCTAACATAATCGATAAAAAGGCTGTAATACTCCAGAATGCTTCCCAACTCCATGTGCTAGGAAATACATCGAAGATTGCTTTAAAACCACCTACGCCTTTATATGCACCTGTACTTGGATTAAAAATCATTCCTAACTGCGCCCAATAGCCAACAATTTGTTCTTTAAAACGTGTTGCTCCTACACCTATGCTTTCACCTAGTCCGTATGTTTTAGTAATTACATTGTAGTATCCTAATTTTTCATAGGTTTTAGCATTCGCTCCAGAAAACGGATAAATTCCAAATTTCCCATCTTCATCAACCTTAAGCTCTCTTGTTATAGGCTCAAAATCTCTTAATATATCCACTTGTACTGTTTGTCCTTTTAGCGTTTCTAAGAAAGGCCCAAATTCATCAAAATATTTCAGCTTAGTATTATTCACTGCTGTTATAATATCTCCTTCTTTTAAATCTGCATTTTTGTTTGCCGAAGAATCTACCACTTTAGCCACAACAAAAGGTGTGCGTAATTGAAACAACGTACGATCTTCACCAGTACTTAATTGTCCTAGAAAATCTTCTGGAGTGGTTAGAACAATTTTTTCACCATTGCGGTCTATGGTTATTTTCTTTGCTTCAATTAATTTAGGTCTCATGGCGTTATACCCCGTTACAGGTTCTCCATTAATTGCTAAAACATTATCTCCTGTTTTAGCCCCCATATCTTCTAGAATAGGATTCGTTATAAAATACCCATCTTTAATACTCGCAGTTGCAATATCGGTTTCACCGTATGCAAATGCCATAACCATATAAATTAATGCGGCCAGAACAAAGTTTACCGTTACACCTCCAAGCATAATAATTAGACGTTGCCAAGCTGGTTTCGATCTAAATTCCCAAGGTTGTGGTGGCAATGCCATTTGTTCCTTGTCCATACTTTCGTCTATCATTCCTGATATTTTCACGTAACCCCCTAAAGGCAACCAACCAATACCATAAACGGTATCACCAATTTTCTTTTTGAAAAGAGAAAATTTTACATCGAAAAACAAATAGAATTTCTCTACTCGTGTTTTAAATAGTTTTGCTGGAATAAAATGCCCAAGCTCGTGTAATACAATTAATAAGGAAAGGCTTAATAGAAATTGTGAAATCTTAATTATAAACTCCATGAAGTTTTTACAGTTATATTTTAACGCGCAAAAGTACGGTTTTTAAAGTCGTAAAAAAACATAAACTACACAACACCCTTTTTTTAACATGCATTTATCATATAAAGGGCTTCGGTAAACTTAATTTAACTCGTATTTTTGTGTCATACACGATTTAAACTTCGCCATGTTATCATTTTTTAAAGATTACAAATACTTCGCCATTGTTTTTGCCATCATTTCAATAGTTATTGTATCTATTATTTACAATATTTTAGATGTCGAAAAACCGCTTCCTATTTACCAACCTGCTCAAGTTGAACAAGAATTGGTAGATAGCACTCTTTACGATGTTAGAAAATATCATAAAATAGCAGATTTTAGCCTGACGAATCAGAATGGAAAAACCATTACTCAAGACGATTACAAAGATAAAATTTACGTGGCCGATTTCTTTTTTACAACCTGCCAAACCATTTGTCCGATTATGACCGATCACATGGCACAGATTCAAAACCAAATTTTAAATGATGACGAGGTTATGCTACTTTCTCATACCGTTACACCACAAATAGACACGGTTGCTCAATTAAAAAGATATGCCTTAAAAAAAGGCGTTAATGATGCCAAATGGAATTTAGTTACAGGCGATAAAAAACAAATTTACGAACTGGCAAGAAAAAGTTATTTGGCCGTAAAAACAGTTGGAGATGGCGATGAATACGATATGATTCATACCGAAAATTTCATGCTAATCGATAAGAAAAAACAAATTCGAGGGTTTTACGATGGTACAGATCCAGAAGCCATTACACAGTTATTAAAAGACATCGCATCTCTAAAAAGAGAATATAAAAAGTAGTTTTAGTGCCACAATTTTTTTAGCATCACTTTTTACCTTACTTTTGCTTCTTTAAAATCAATCTAAATAAGTTTGCAGACAACTTTAGCACATCTAAAACGTGGAGAAACAGCTGTTATTACAGATGTTTCATCCGATCAAATTCCTTTAAAGTTAATGGAAATGGGTTGCCTTCCTGGCAATCAAGTGGAACTAGTTCAACTTGCGCCATTTAAAGATCCTATTTACCTCAACATTAATGGCACACATTTAGCCATAAGAAAGGACACTGCAAGTCTTATTTTAATTGAAAAATTATCGCATGAGTAAACAAATTAATGTTGCTTTAATAGGAAATCCGAATACAGGAAAAACATCGGTATTTAATGCCCTTACCGGTCTGCATCAAAAAGTGGGGAATTACCCCGGAATTACAGTCGAAAAAAAAGAAGGGATTTGCAAATTACCTCGTGGGGTAAAAGCACACATTATCGATTTACCTGGAACATATAGTCTAAACGCATCGTCTTTAGATGAAAATGTAGTGATTGAATTACTATTAAACAAAAAAGATAAAGACTTTCCTGATATCGCGATAGTAGTTAGTGATGTTGAAAACTTGAAACGAAATCTTCTACTTTTTACACAAATTAAAGATTTAGAAATCCCTACTATTTTAGTGATTAACATGGCCGATCGTATGACGCGTCGTGGTATTTCTTTAGACATCCCTTACTTAGAAGAACAATTAAAGACTAAAATCGCAATTGTTAGTACACGTAAAAATCAAGGAATAGATCAATTAAAAGAACTCATTCTTAATTATAGAGAACAATCGACTACACCTTGTCTTAATGCATCAGAAATTGACAAAGCTTATTTTGACCGGTTACAACAGGTGTTCCCAAATCAGTTATTATACAAACTTTGGTTGGTAATTACTCAGGATGTTAATTTTGGAAAAACAGATAGAAATGAATTTGATGCTGTAGCCGATTTTAAAACAAAAAGTAAAACCGATTTAAAACGACTGCAACAAAAGGAAACTATTAAACGGTATCAGTTTATAAATAATACCCTTAAAAAAGGTCAAACTATAGATCCGTCTCAAGCTACAGACTTACGAGCAAAATTGGATCGTATTCTAACGCATAAAGTTTGGGGCTATGTCATTTTCTTTTTTATACTATTATTAATTTTCCAAGCCATTTACGATTGGTCTAGCATACCAATGGATTTTATTGATTCGTCTTTTGCGTCTTTAGGAGAATGGGTTAAAACAGAACTTCCGGCCGGAGTATTTACAGACTTATTGGCCGAGGGAATTATTCCTGGCTTAGGAGGTGTGGTTATTTTTATACCGCAAATTGCCTTCCTATTCTTGTTTATTGCCATACTTGAAGAAAGTGGGTATATGAGTCGTGTGGTCTTTTTAATGGACCGTATTATGCGCCGATTTGGATTAAGCGGAAAAAGTGTTGTGCCTTTAATTTCTGGTACTGCGTGTGCAATTCCTGCTATTATGGCCACTAGAAATATAGAGAGTTGGAAAGAGCGATTAATAACCATATTGGTTACGCCATTTACAACCTGCGCCGCAAGATTACCAGTATACCTTATTATTATTTCGTTAGTGATTCCTGAAGGTACATTCTTAGGACTAGGTTATCAGGCATTAACATTAATGTTATTGTATTTACTAGGGTTTGCAACGGCCATTAGTGCCGCTTACATTTTAGACCGCGTAATGAAACTTAAAAGTAAAACGTTTTTTGTAGTTGAAATGCCGAATTACAAAATGCCTTTATTTAAAAATGTAGCTTTAACCGTTCTTGAAAAAACAAAATCGTTTGTATTCGGCGCTGGTAAAATTATACTTGCCATTTCAATTATCTTATGGTTTTTAGCATCTTATGGTCCAGGTGAGCGTTTTAATGATGCCGAGAATATTATAACTGAAAAATATGCTTCAGAAAACTTATCTCAAGAGGATTTAGATCATAAAATAGATTCGTACAAATTAGAACATTCTTATATCGGGATTGCTGGTCATGCTATCGAACCTGCTATTAGACCACTTGGTTACGATTGGAAAATTGGTATTGCTATTGTAAGTTCGTTTGCCGCACGTGAGGTATTTGTAGGAACTTTAGCTACGATTTATAGTGTTGGTAATGATCAGGAAGAAACCATTAAAAACAGAATGGCTGGAGAGGTGAATCCTATTCTAGGCGGACCACTTTTTAACTTTGCATCGGGAATTTCGCTGTTATTATTCTATGCTTTCGCCATGCAGTGTATGAGCACCTTAGCAATAGTAAAACGTGAAACAAACAGCTGGAAGTGGCCAACTCTGCAATTGGCATTTATGACGATATTAGCATACGTATCGGCATTTATAGCCTATCAAGTATTAATATAAATGAAAGTACACCGTAATTAAAACGACTTTAAAATTATGAATACAATCATTCAAAATATTTTAGTTTTTGCATCCTTAGGTATTGCAGTCGCTTTTATCATTAAGAAATTTTTCTGGAAAAAAGGAAAGTCTAAAAAAGCATGTGGGTCTGATGGCGATAGTTGCGGTTGTTCGTAGAATAATTATATATTTTAAAACAAACACCTGTTTATCGACACTTAGGTTCAGAAGCTCATTAAATAATACGTTATGTATCTTTATAATATAACAGAATTAATGTATCGCTAATTTAGGACGGGACACATAAAACAAAAAAGCACCACGTAAAATCGTGGTGCTTTTTTATTTCAAAATTTTGTCCATTAAAAATATATCAAGCTTCAAGAATAGAAGAAGTCATCTCCTATTAATTTTCTTCAACAGTCTTAAACTATACGTTTCTCGATTGTAACGTTTTAACTTAAAAAACAATTCTCCAGACTTGAGCCACTAAAAAACAAACCACAAACCCTAAAATAATTGGCATTATAGAAGCAACAATCGTCCATTTGGCACTATTAGTTTCTTTATAAATTGTATATATGGTTGTACTACACGGATTATGCAACAAACTAAATAACATCAAATTTATAGCGGTTAATAATGTCCAACCTCCAGCTCTTAATATATCACCAGTAGCATTGATAGAATCCAACTCGAACATCACTCCAGCACCTTCACCTCCACCAATTCCAGTAACCATAACGGTCAGCATCAAAATCGTTGGAATCACGATTTCGTTGGCAGGAATAGCAACGATATAGGCCAATAAAATAACACCATTTAAACCAAGTAAGAATCCGAAACCATCCATACCGTTAACCAACCATGCTGCGATGGATTCGTCTCCGATATGCAGGTTAGAAATAAGCCAAATTACAGCCCCTGCAGGTGCCGCAAAAACTATGGCTCTCCATAATACAATTGCAGTTCTGTCTATTAAAGAGGTATAAATTGTTTTCCAAAAACGTGGCGGACGATAAGGTGGTAATTCCAAATTAAAGGTAGATACTTCCCCTTTTAAAACTGTATTAGAAAGCACCCAAGACACACCAAACATAAATCCCATTCCTAAAACGGCAATCCCTATTACGGCTAGTAGCGAAGCTACACTAGATAATGATTCTGGCACTACAGCTCCAATAAAAATAGTTGCTATTAAAATCTGAGTTGGCCAACGACCATTACATAGCGAGAAATTGTTTGTAATAATGGCAATTAACCGCTCCCGAGGACTATCTATAATTCGGGTTGCCACTACACCTGCAGCATTACAACCAAACCCCATACTCATAGTTAATGCCTGTTTACCATGCGCACCAGATTTATTAAATAAGGAATCTAAATTAAAAGCGACACGCGGTAAATATCCAAAATCTTCTAAAAGCGTGAACATTGGGAAAAATATAGCCATTGGTGGCAACATTACCGCGATAACCCAAGCCACAGCCAAATACACTCCATCGATTAAAAAACCAGCGAGCCACCATGGCATGTTAACACTTTCGGCACCACTAGTTAAAATAGGATGTATGGTATCTAAAAGCAACTCTGCAAGCAGTGAGGAAGGATAATTTGCTCCAATAATGGTTAGCCACAAAACCGTTCCAAGGATTAAAAACATGATGGGAAATCCCCACCTTTTACTTGTAACTATTTTATCGATTTTAGAATCTAAACGAAACCGTTTTTCGCCGTCTTCTGTTTTTACTGAATCTCTTACAATATCTGCCGCATCTGCATAGATACTTTCGGTAAGGTTATCGTGAAATTCATCACCAATTTGCCAACGCAAATCGTTAGATAACTCTATAATATTGTCTATATTATTTTCTTTCATGTAGTTGAAAATTTAGAGAAACTCTCCTGTTTTTAAAGCTTCAATAATTTGCTTATCTCCCTCTAACAGCCTGAAGGCAATCCAACGACTATTTGGGATATTAGGAAATTCTTTTTCTATTTCGGTGGTTAAGGTTTTAACTGCCCTTTCAATATTTTTAGGCACATTTTTAATGCGATGTGGTTTACACACAATTTTTCCACTTGCAATCTCACTAATGGTTTGGATTAATTCGGGAATCCCTTTATTAAAACGTGCACTTGTTGGCACCACAGGAATTCCTAAATCTCGTGATAAAGTTCTTATATCAATATCGACTTTATTACGTTTAGCTTCATCCATTAAATTTAAACACAACACGGCTTTATCGGTGATTTCAAGTATTTGAAGCACCAAATTTAGATTGCGTTCTAATCGATTTGCATCAGCCACAATTACTGTAACATCTGGCTTTCCGAAAAGGATAAAATCTCGAGCAACTTCTTCATCTTCGGATGTTGACAGCAATGAATATGTTCCTGGCAAATCTACCAGTTTGTATTTTTCTTTATTATATTCAAAACCTCCCTCTGCACGTGTTACCGTCTTTCCTGGCCAGTTTCCTGTATGTTGCTTTAAGCCTGTTAATGCATTAAAAACGGTACTTTTACCTGTATTTGGATTTCCGGCTAAGGCCACTACAAAGTCAAAATCGGTGGTTTGAACGCCTAATTTTTTTAAACCATCTTTATTAAAGTGGGCACAGGTTTCACAAGCACTCTTTACAGCTGTTTCCATAATTTAAGATTTTTGAATTAAAATTTTAGAAGCCTGGTCTTTTCGTAAGGCAATGGACGTACCTTTTATTAAGTACGCATTCGGATCGCCTAAAGGATTTAACAAATCGATACTAACCTCCGATCCTTTTACAAATCCGAGATCTAATAATCGTCTGCGACTATCTCCTCTATTCTCTTTTGAGATACCAATAATTTTAGCCGTTTCGTTTTCTTTTAAGCTCGATAAACGGGCTACATTTTCTTCTATATCAACTAACTTTTCTATAGGTGCAACAGTTAAGTTTGCCGCAACTATAGGCGCCAGTTTAAACTCTTCCCCTTCCGACTGAAATACAATCCGTGTGGAATTATTTTCGGTTATTTTAAGGACCGAGCCCATATAAATGTTCTCTGCTAAAATTTGCTTATAAATAACTTCAGGCTCATCTTCGATATGTGTAATTCTTCCAACCGAACCCACTGCCAATAAAGGTAATTCTACGCCGTGAACATCGGCCAATTTCCCGCTTCGAGTAGGAATAGGATCGCCATGCGGATCGAATTGTGGGTGACCTAAATGCGCCGCCAACTCATCGGCCTCTTCATGACTTAAGCGGTGCTCCATAGATTCGGCTCTATCGTGCCACTCCTTTTTATGTACTCCTGTTTTATCGGCTAAATAACGTTCCCAAAGTCGGTGTACTCTAACAATTCTCAAGGCATAATCTCGTCCTTCAGTTGTAAGTTTTAAGGCATCGAATTCGGAATAAATTAAATCGTTAATGGTCATTTTCTTTACGGCTTCTACGATGTCGTCATTTTTATAATCTAACACCTGAACTAAGGTTTTCATATCTACCTTATTTTTTGAATCCTCGAAATGATAAAGTTGCTTTAGCACATCTTCAATAATTTCTTTTTCGTTGGATTTTAACGATTTTCTAATAATCCAAAACCAACCTTTTATTGGTCTAAATACAACATATAATAAAGCAACTACAATAAAAAATATTAGCAGTGCCAATAAAGGGCTGTAGTTTTCCATAGTTATAAGTTTAAGTATAAATTTTTCGAAACTTCATTAGAAATAATCATTTTCCCATCTGATGTTTCTATCGTTAAAGAATTGTCGAACGGTTCGAAATCTAAAACCTTAATAGTATCTCCAAGTGCTAAATTATTTTTGTTTAGATACTTTAAAAAGGCTTCGGAAGAATCTTTTACCAATGCTAAGACCCCCGTTTCACCTGTTTTAATATCTAAAATATTTACACTTTTTAGAGGCGAATAATTGCCGTTTTTATCCGGAATAGGATCGCCATGAGGATCGTGTGTCGGGCAACCTAAAAACACATCTAATTCGTTTACTAATTTTAACGATTTTATATGCTCCAATTGCTCTGCAACGTCATGAACCTCGTCCCAAGAAAAGTTTAATTTTTCAACTAAAAACACTTCCCAAAGTCTATGTTTTCTAATGACTAAAGCCGCCGCCGAACGCCCAGCCTCTGTTAAAGTTACCCCTTGATATTTGACATAATTGGCTAATTGCTTTTCAGCCAATTTTTTTATCATATCTGTTACCGAAGATGCTTTGGCCTCTATTTTTTCGGCAATCGCATTTGTACTTACAGGAACAGAACCCTGTTTACCTAAATGGTAAATAGCTTTTAAATAATTTTCTTCAGATAATGTAATCACTAAACACGTATTTATCACAAAGATACACAATTTACTTGAATACAAATATATTTTTAGCTTTACCTAAAAATTCGTTTGTAATTACAATAAACTATACAATAGAATGCTCTGAAACCACTGTAAATATTAGAATAACGATAAATACATGTTAGCGCGTTTCTGGATTAAGCCACTGAATGGACTAGAAGATTAAGTATTTTTTCAATCCGATGGCATTTGAGTACTTATAGTCTTAAACAGAATTATTTATCGGATTATGCCATTGCAAAAGAATTGATGGCTCGGTAATTATATTGAAAACAGGATATAAATCCTGAAAGCTGATGTAGAAGCAACAGCTAAAATAGTAACGGAGAGTAGGCACCATCAGAACCGTTGGCGACCTATTGTAAAGTATAATATGGTAATGTTAGTCTTTCGCATATAGATAAGATTAACCGAATGTATATGTGAAAGGCTGAAACAGTATATGATTTTTAAATAAAACCGCGTTCTTTTTGAAGCTGATCGTAAGCGTCCTGAACTTGTCTAAATTTTTCTTCGGCCCCTTTTTGATGTTCTTCACCTAAATGAAGCACTTTATCTGGGTGGTATTTTTTAGCCATAGTACGATAGGCTTTCTTAATCTGGTCGTTAGTTGCAGTTTTATCGATTTCAAGAATTTTATAGGCATTATCGCTACTGTTGTAAAACATGGCTTTAATACTTTCAAAATCTAATGCACGAATACCTAAGTAGTTGGAGATTTCGTTAATAACCTCAACCTCATCTGCACTTACATTTCCGTCGGCTTTAGCAATACCGAATAAAAAATGAAGTAACTGAAGACGTGACGGATGATCCATCATCTGACGGATTTGCATACATACATCGCGAACAGGAATATTCTCTTGCTGACTTATATTTTTGAATAATTTAAAAGCGTGATTTGCACGGTCTTTCCCGTACATCCCGACAAACTGAGCACGCACAAAATCTAATTCGCGTTTATCACTTTTACCATCGGCTTTTATAACTATTGCGGCTAGTACTAATAGACTCACTTCAAAATCTCCCGATTTTGTTCTGGTTTGCGACGGCGCAGAAAAAGGTCCGTCACTACCAACTTTAATACCTCCGTTGGAAAGACCATCGACTACACTACCCAATGCAAATCCTAGAATCGCTCCTATTGGACCTCCAAAAGACCATCCTAACGTAGCACCTAACCATTTTGAAACACTCATAATTTTATTTTTAAGACTGCAAATATACTACATGTAGTTTTAAGTGCTGTGGTTTTAATTTTATTGCTTTACATCTATATTAAAAGATACACTATAAGCGTTCGGATTTTACGAAAATTAATAAAAATATTGTCTGAATACTTAGTCTGATTAGAAAATGGATCTTCTTTATAAACAATCCATCAGGCACTCCCGCGTTAGGGATAGCAGTGGTATCCTTTTTGTTTTCTAAAAAAAACAAAAAGATATAACGTATAGCCCGAACTTGCCCGAGCAAGGTAACGCCCAAGAGATTACAAAACCCGGCTTCTTTAGGTTACGTTAAAGTAATAAGGGGTTCTGTTTTAATTATGTATATTTGTGCTTTATTTATAAACAAAAATTTAAAACTATGTACCCAGCAGAATTAGTAAAACCAATGCGTGAAGATTTAACCAAAGTTGGTTTTGAAGAATTACACACTGCCGAGGCTGTAGATGCAGCGATAGCAAAAGAAGGAACAACTTTAGTCGTTGTAAATTCTGTATGTGGTTGTGCTGCAGCAAATGCACGTCCAGGCGCAAGCATGAGTATACAAAACGATAAAAAACCAGACCATTTAGTAACTGTTTTTGCAGGTGTAGATAAAGAGGCTGTAGATGCAGCAAGAGGTTATATGATTCCTTTTCCTCCAAGTTCTCCTTGTATTGCTTTATTTAAGGATGGCGAATTAGTACACATGTTAGAGCGTCACCATATTGAAGGTCGTCCTGCTGAAATGATTGCAGACAATCTTAAAGATGCTTTTAACCAAGTATGTTAAGTCGGATTTTGTAAAAAAATATAAACCACGCTTTTGGCGTGGTTTTTTTATATCTTAAATTTGCCATCTAACAAAACCTGTAAGCTCCAATTAATGAAAATTCTAGCGTATCCACTAACAGCATTATATGCTCTTGCGTTTTTATTATCGATATGTATTTTTCATCCTATATTATGGATTAGCCACCGTGTGTTTGGCTACAATGCATTACAACATAGTGTAAATGCCTTACAATTTGTATTGTTGCGTTGCTTAAATATACTTGGCACCCGTTTTACATTCACCAACAATTTTGATAACGAAATCCCAAAGGATGCTCCGTTAATAATAGTATCTAATCACCAAAGTATGTACGATATTTCGCCAATACTTTGGTATATGAGACAGTACCGCCCAAAATTTATTAGCAAAAAAGAATTGGGTTCGGGCATACCTAGTGTATCTTATAATTTACGCCATGGTGGCTCTGCATTAATCGACAGGAAAAACCCAAGGCAAGCGATTCGTGCCATTTATGATTTTTCTGCTTTTATAAAAGAAAACAACTATGCTGCAGTTATTTTCCCTGAAGGTACCCGAAGTAAAGATGGGCACCCAAAACGGTTTCAACGTCATGGTTTACAAACTTTAATAAAAAACATACCTAATGCAACCGTAGTGCCGTTAACCATAAATAATTCATGGAAAACGTTAAAATACGGTAAATTTCCTATGGGATTAGGGGCTCATATTACATTAACTATTCATAAACCCATAAATTTATCTACCTTTACAGGCACTACAGACACTTTAATTGACGAAATTGAACACACTGTAACACAAAGTATAAACCATTAAAACTTAACATTATGTCATTAAAAAATGTAAGGTTAGAAGTGATGCAGTTCTTAGAAAAAGACGTAGACGCTTTAATAGAAAAGTATTTAATTCCGATTGAAACTATTTGGCAACCAACAGATTTCTTACCAGATTCTGAAAGTCCAAAGTTTTTTGACGAAGTAAAAGAGATAAGAGAGTTAGCTAAAGATTTACCTTACGATTTCTGGGTAGTTTTAGTTGGAGATATGATTACCGAAGAGGCCTTACCAACCTACGAATCCTGGTTAATGGATGTAGAAGGTGTTGGACAAATAGAACGTAACGGTTGGTCTAAATGGGTACGTCACTGGACAGGTGAAGAAAACCGACACGGCGATGTGCTTAACAAATACCTTTATCTTTCTGGACGTGTAAATATGCGTGAGATTGAAAAAACAACACAGCATTTAATTGCTGATGGTTTTGATATTGGTACAGACCGCGACCCGTATAAAAACTTCGTGTATACAAGTTTCCAAGAACTTGCCACATACATTTCTCATAACCGTGTAGCTAAACTAGCTAAAGAACGCGGAAACAAACAACTAAGCAAAATGTGTAGAATTATTTCGGGAGACGAAATGAGACACCATAACGCCTATAGCGAATTTGTAGAACGTATTTTTGCAGTAGACCCTAGCCAAATGATGATGGCGTTTCACTACATGATGAAACAAAAAATTACAATGCCAGCGCACTTTTTAAGAGAATCTGGCGGACAAATAAGCTCGGCTTTCGAAGAATTTTCGAATACTGCACAGCGTATTGGCGTGTATACATCTATGGATTATATAGATATTCTTGAGAAGTTACTTAAACGTTGGGAAATCGAAAAAGTAACTGGCTTAACAGACGAAGCAGAAAAGGCAAGAGATTACCTTATAAAACTTCCAAGCAGAATGACACGTATTGCAGAGCGTATGAAAGTCCCTGAAAATTCGTTCGAATTTAAATGGGTAGAGCCTGCTAAATTATAAATCGACTTATACCTTTATATAACACAAAAATTCCTTTCTGTCTCAGTTAGGAATTTTTACTTTTATAGCTATGACGAAAGACCTACAAATACAGACTACAATTAATTTTGTTAAAGAACAATTAGAAGGTGCCGAAGGAGGCCACGATTGGTTTCATATAGAGCGGGTTTATAAAAACTCGAAATTAATTGCCAAAACCGAAGATGTAAATCTATTTGTTGTAGAACTTGGTGCGTTACTTCACGATATAGCCGATAGTAAATTTCATGATGGCGATGAAACTGTTGGCCCAAAAGTAGCCTCTGAGTTTTTAAAAACGATTGAAGTTGACGAGGAAACCATTCAGCATGTGATTAATATTATAGAAAACATATCTTATAAAGGCGGGAATTTTAAAGCGACGTTTACTTCACCCGAATTAAATGTTGTGCAAGATGCCGACCGATTAGATGCTATTGGTGCCATTGGAATTGCCAGAACCTTTAATTATGGAGGCTTTAAAAACCGAGCACTTTACAACCCCGAGATTGCGCCTAATTTAAATATGACAAAAGCGGCATATAAAGCATCTAACGCGCCTACAATTAATCATTTTTATGAAAAGCTTCTACTTTTAAAAGACAAGATGAATACAGTAACGGGGAAAGACATCGCAACTCAACGCCACGATTTTATGATTGCATTTCTAGATCAGTTTTACGCCGAATGGAATGGTGAGAGGTAAACCTACTGCGATGTAACCCTCAATATTTCAAAAAGATATAACCTTACAAATATTTTATTTCAGGTTAAACTATTTCATTTTTTTATGGTCTTAAGGTATTATATCAATAACCTTTAAAACCAAATAAGATGAAATTAAAAACATTAACATTCGCCATGCTAAGCTTAGCATTTTTCGCGGTATCATTTTCTGCGCAAGCACAAGATAAAAAAAGAGAGCCAAATCCTGAAAAAATGCTAGAGCGCATGGATACAGATAAAAATGGCACCATATCTTTAGAAGAGTTTAAATCTGTAAAACGAAAAAAAGAAGTCGACGCTAAAACTTTAGAAAAAAACTTTGCCAAAATCGATGCCGATTCTAATGGACAAATCACATTAGAGGAATTAAAGAAGCAACCGAAAAAAGACAAAAAGAAAGAGTAAACTAACTGTTTAACTTTGAATAAGAAAAAACCCTTCAAACACATTATAGTTTGAAGGGTTTACTTTTTATATTGGTATTCAATTAAACTTATTGAATAATACGAGTCATTTCACTTCTGTACTTAGAAGCGCTCGTTCCCGTAATTTCATTAAAGAATTTATTAAAATGCGAGAAGTTATTAAATCCGCATTCAAAGCAAATATCGGTAATACTCATTTCGCTTTCTTGTAATAATTTAGTGGCGTGTACCACACGGTATTCGTTTACTAATTTGGTAAATGTCTTTCCTGTTGCTTTTTTAAAGAATCGGCAAAATGCAGGAACAGTCATGTTTGCCTGATCGGCAATATCTTCTAAACTAATATGCCTCTGAAAGTTGTTATTTATATATCTAAAAATAACATCAACCTTAGCGCTATCTTGTGGTTCGGTTTCAAAAGCAACACCGTCTACATTTAATAAGCTATAATGCTCAGAGACTGCTAAATCATTCAATATTTCTAATAATTTCAGGACGCGATTAAAGCCTTGGTACTCCATTAAGGTTTCAATCTTAGGCCCAACAATTAATTTTGTTTCTGGTTTAAAAAGCACGCCCTTCTTTGCGCGTTCGAATAGCATGGCAATACGTTCTGTTTCTGGAAGTTTTAAAAATTGTTCTCCTAAAAAATTTGGTAAGAATTGTACAATGGTTTCAGAACCGCGAGCAGTTAGTCGATCTGCAAAACCATTATGAGGTAAATTAGAACCTATTAGTATAAGCTGACTATTATTAAAGTATGATAAATGATTTCCTATATGACGTTTTCCTTTTCCTTTATTAACATAAACTAATTCTAGTTCAGGATGGAAGTGCCAAAAAGGCTTATTAGTATGCGCTTCTTGAGTATGTTGCCTAACAACCAACGAGCTACCAAAACTTGGCGTTACTTTTCTATATGTTGGTTTTAATTTCATTCGTGTTTCACATTTGTATTACAAAAATACAAAATGTATATGGGATAGTATGTGTATAATTAGCTCTAAAATATACTATTTTACCTTTACAATTTCTTAACATTTATATCACAGTTAATATAGCACACAAAGTAGCCAATATCGTTGTTTTCCATCGTCTCCTTCCACCATATCTTTGCCATGTAATTAAGTTACAAAATTTTATTATTATGAGAAAATTATTAGCCCTTAGTATTTATATGTTTGCAATGGTAACTGGAATATCTAGTTATGCGAACGACAATTTATCTAACGTAGATAGCAGAAAAAAATCAGAAATTACATTAACGCTTAACCACGTAAAGGCAGGTCAGTTACTATCTATTAAAGATGAGTACGGAATTGCATTATACAAGTCTACAATTTCAATTTCAGGAGCTTACAATAACACATTCGATTTAACAGCTTTACCTAATGGTGACTATTCTTTCGAACATGAAAAAGGATTAGAAATTAAAATTATTCCTTTTACTGTATCTAACGAAGAAGTTACTTTTAACAGAGAAGAAGAAAGAAGCATTTTTAAGCCTTCTGTAAAATTTAAAAATAATGCTGTGTATTTAACACAATTAGATTTAGATAAAGAAGAGGTATCAGTAAATATTTATTATTCATCTAACGATAGTTATTCAAATGATGAATTAATTTATACTGAAAAAATATCTGACGAAGCTAGTATCCAACGTATATACAGCTTATCTGAAAAACGTGCAGGTCATTACAAAGTATTCATTAGTGCAAACGGAAGAAATTACGTTGAACACTTCAAAATATAGTTTTAATTTTAATTAGATAGTTAGTTAAACTATGTCAATTAGTTAGTTTGTTTGTAAGAGTGGGGCTGGTTACCTCACTCTTTTTTTTGTTTTATACTTAGCTGAGTCTCTCTAAAAGTTTTAACTTTAGATGAGATTTTTTTTTGAATACAAACCACTCTTTTAACATGACACACCATTTAAATATACCACTTCAAGGCAAACACGGGAAGCCCATTTTAACAGATGTATGTTATACCAAAAACAATTTACTTAAACCCATAATTATTTTTTGTCATGGCTACAAAGGATTTAAAGATTGGGGCGCTTGGAATCTCATGGGTGAGGCCTTTGCTAAAGCAGGTTACTTTTTTATAAAATTTAATTTCTCACATAACGGTGGCACACCAGAGCAACCCATAGATTTTCCAGATTTAGAAGCCTTTGGTCAAAATAATTACACCAAAGAATTAGACGATTTAAAATCGGTAATCGACTGGATTACAAACAGTACTGATTACAACACAGAAGTAAACACCAATAACATCTCTTTAATTGGCCACAGTCGTGGTGGTGGTATTGTAACCATAAAAGCCGAAGAAGACCCACGAATTACAAGCGTAATTAGTTTAGCTGGTGTTAGCGATTATGCCTCTAGAATGTCTAGTGGAGACGCCCTAAAACAATGGAAAACCAACGGTGTAGAATATGTAGTAAATGGAAGAACAAAACAAAACATGCCCCATTATTATCAGTTTTTCGAAGATTTTAAAGCTCACGAGAATCGGTTAAATATAGAGCGTGCGACGTCACAGTTAAAAATTCCGCATCTTATTATTCATGGCGATAACGATTCCAGTGTTAAAATTGAGGAAGCTTACAATTTGCACCAATGGAATCCAGATAGCAAATTAAAAATTATTGCAGGCGCTAATCATGTATTTGAAACGTCTCATCCTTGGAGTCAGGACCAATTATCCATTCAGCTTCAAGAAGTGGTTATTACCGTATTAGATTTTTTAAAATAATAGAGAAATCATGAAATACATTCTCTTAGCACTTTTTTCTAGTTACATGCTTTCGGTTCATGCTCAGAAATCAAGCTTCTTTAATAATAGTAGAACCATTTTAGGAGTCCATAAAGAGCGTACCGCTTCTATGGGCATTGGCGATATAGATAGCGATGGCGATTTAGATGTTGTTATTGCGAATGGTAGGCACTGGCCAGGACAGAATAAAATCTTTATAAACAATGGCCTTGGCATGTTTACGGTTTCAAAACATTTAGGTTTAGAACAAGAAACAAGTTACGCAACAGAGCTTGCAGATTTTAATGGTAATGGATATTTAGATATCGCGGTAGGAAACGATATGGCGCCGAATTACATTTTTATAAACGACGGTAAAGGGAATTTTACTAAAGGCACTAGTTTTGGTGCAAAATACGGACCGACAAGAAATATTGTTGTTGCCGATATAGATAACGATGCCGATTTAGATATTTTAATTACCAATAGAGGCAGTGAAAACGAAATTTGTTTAAATAACGGACATGGAGTATTTACAGAAGTTATTGGATTTGGAAGCAAAAAAGATTCGACTATAGATGTCGAGGTTGCCGATATGAATAGTGACGGACATTTAGATCTTATTTTAGCAAATAGAGACGATCAACCCAACTATGTATATTTAAATGATGGGAATCTATACTTTAATAAAAAAACACCTTACGGAACAGGTAACGACGCTACAAGATCTGTAGCTGTTACAGATATTGACAACGATAGTTTCAAGGATATTATAACAGCAAATATTGGCGAGCCTAATGTTATTTATTTCGGAAATGAAAAAGGAACATACGGGCGTAAAGTAATATTCGACACGAGCTCAGATAAATCGTATGCCGTATCTATTGGCGACTTAAATGGTGATGGTAAGACAGATATTGCGATAGGTAATGTAGGTGCTCCAAACACTGTTTTTATTAACTCTGCTCATGCAAGGTCTTGGGAGAAAATGCAATTAAATAATCAAGATTTTAGTACATACGATATTTTAATGTTCGACTTAAATGGTGATAATAAACTAGATATTATTGAAAGTAATTCAGACGAATTGAATCAGTTTTATTTTAATAGGTTACCGGCAAAACGTCCTTAAACTCATTAACAACGTAATCTTTTTTATAATTAAAAAGAAAAAATTGTTTTGGCTTAAGATTTAAATCCCTCTTTTAAAGTGCTATTAATCTATAAAACTCAAGGAGATTTTTTTCGTAATTAATCTACCATAATATGTACAAGACTATCTAAAAAAGAGGGTAATTAAACTTATTTGGTCACTATAAATTCACTTCTTCTGTTTTGCTGATGTTCAAAATTAGAACACTTCACTCCATTAGAACATTTATTTATTAATACCGTTTCTCCAAAACCTTTTGCAGTTATCCTATTGCTATCAATGTTTTTACTTACCAAATAATCACGAGTAGATTGTGCTCGTCTGGAAGACAGTTTCATATTGTAATCATCGTCACCTCGACTATCGGTATAAGATCGTATTTCGATCTTTAAATCAGGGTAAGTATTTAAAGTCACCAGTATTTTTTGCAACTCGACTTCTGCATCATCTCGAATATTGGACTGATTATAATCGAAATAGATTACTGGAATATTTAAAACCTTAGCCAAATCTATTTCAGGAACAAGATCTACTATATTTGGTTGCAATTGAAAATTAATTTCTTGATGATCTAAATTTATTTTAGAGATATGTTCATCTGCATCATAGCGCGCTTTCTCCGATTTCAGAAAATACGATGTATACGTATTCGTTTCTACCGTATAAAACCCATTTTCATTAGTAAAGACTTCCTGTAACACCAGTCCATCGGAATCCCTTAGACTTACCCTAACATCTTCAATAGGTTTTTTAGATTGTTTATCGGTAACATATCCTTCTATTATAGAAAGATATACATCTACTATTGGGGCATTTTCTTTAAACGTATATATATTATCGTAAACAAATTCCCCGGCTTTAGTAGATCGATTAGAACTTATAAATCCTCTACGTGTTGTTAAATCTATTCCAAATGCAAAATCGTCTGCATAAGAGTTTACAGGTTCTCCGACATTTAATAAGTTTCCGTAATGATTATCTAAAATCTTGATGTAAAAAACATCTAATCCTCCAAAGCCAAAATGTCCGTCTGATGAGAAATAAAGTTCATTAAGAGTGGTTATAAAAGGAAAAGTCTCCTTGCCTTCTGTATTTACTTCCGGCCCTAGATTTACTGGATCTCCTAAATCTCCTCCTGGAGAAATTGTAGACATATAAATATCTGATTCGCCATAACCACCTGGTCGGTCTGATGAAAAATATAGTTTAGTTCCTTCAGCATTTAAAGTTGGATGGGCCGTTGAAAAATTGTCGCTATTAATAGATAATTCTACGGCTTTTTGCCACTTATTATTAATCTTTACAGATTTATAAATTTTCAACTTATAATCATCTATATCATCATCAGAAGGTATGCTACTTCTTGTAAAATACATAGTATTATTATCTTTTGTAAACACAGGAGAAGATTCATGAAATTTGCCATTTATGTTGCCTTTAAGCATTCTAGGCTCGTTAATAGCTTGGCTTGAGGAATCTAGCCTAACTTCGTACAACGATAAAAAACTAAGACCATCCCAACCACTTTTATCATTTAATATTTTGTAAGAATCTTTAGTAGACGAATAATATAAGGCATCCTTTACTAATACATTTCCAAAAGTAATTTTATTGTCATTGTAAATTTTTCTGATTGGCTCTAAATCATATCTGCCTGAATTTTTATCCATTAACCTCAAATAATCTTCAGCTAATAAAGTCCCCGATTCTAAATCATTTTCTCTTGTAAAAATATTGAAATACTCCATGGCTTGTTCAGGTTTCCCTGTAGCTTTTAATGTCTGAGCATATCGTAAATTATTAATACTTTCCTTATGCACCTGAACCATAGAGAACAAACTATCATACCATTTTACAGCTTGCCCGTATTGTGCATTAAAATAATAACTATTAGCAAGTTTGGTATACAACTCTTCAGACTTATATCCATTTTCAGCAACTGATAAATAGATTTTTTGAGCATTTATGAAACTTAATTTTTCATAATTCTGATTTGCCTGAATTAATTTCTTTTCTTGCCCATTAACGGCCGTCACAGTAACCATGGCTAAAAACACCCAAAAGAAACTATATATAGATATCTTATTTTTCATTAATTTATTTTTTTAATTAAAAGAATCTAGGGTTTACTATTCCACTTCGTCTGGTACCTAATTCAAATCGTAAAAGTATCTCATGAGATCCATCGTTATAATTTCCTAATTCGGTAGTATCGTAATCATATGCATAGCCTATCATAATTGTGTCGGTTAACTGAAAACCTGCCAGCACACTAACCGCTGCATCTAACCTATAAGAAAAACCTACTGTTAAGCCGTTATTAATAAGTGCATTTAAAGACAAGTCTAGGGCCAAGGGAGAACCTGTAACAGATTTAACTAAAAATGCAGGCTTCAATTTCAGTCCTGAATTCATTTTAAAAACATATCCACCTATTAAATATAAATGCGCTCGTTCTGTAAATGTAGATGCTTGTATATCGTCATAATGTGTAGTTTCTAAAAAATTAGGAGTGGATAACCCTACATACCATTTATCAGAATATAGATATAAACCTGTACCAACTATTGGGGAATTATGACTTTGTTGATCTAGAGTAACGTCGTTCTGATTATGGATATTTAATTTAGTAGGGTCTAAATTCCACATAGATATACCGCCTTTAATACCAAAGGCTAATTTTAATTCGTTAGCTAAATTTATAGTATAAGAAAAGTCTACCGAAAGTAGGTCTTCTGAAGTAGGGCCTATTTTATCGCTTAAAAACCCAACACCAATACCAACACCTTTAATTCCGATAGGAGAATGTGCTGAAAAATTTAGTGTTTCAGGAGCTCCATCTAAACCAACCCACTGGTTTCTATAAATCCCCAACATACTTAATGATTCTCTAGACCCTGCATAAGCAGGATTAATAGAGACCGTATTATACATGTATTGTGTGTATTGCGAATCTTGTTGCGCATGTAGTTTAGGAGTCATAAAAAACAGACTCAACAACAACACTAAAACAGATATATTTTCTTTTTTTGAAGTCATTCTAATTTTATTCATATTAGTTATCGCTTAAGTATAAGAAACCTGCTTTTTTATGAGAGGTGTTATCTGCCTCATTGCCATACTTATATTTTAAAATATAGTAATATGTACTAGCAGGTAACACATCAGAATCTTTTACTGTTAATCTTCCAGAAGAACGGCCATTAAACAAACGGCCATCTTCACCATAATTATTCATTTCATAAACCTTAACACCCCATCTATTAAAAACTTGAAGCGTAAGCTCTCTAGCACATGTATCGTCTGTTTTTTCTACCTCGAAATAATCATTTTTACCATCTCCGTTTGGAGACACATAATTGTAAACAACTAGAGTACAAGGCAATTCAGATTCAATTTTTAGGCGTCCAAGTGTAAAAACACCATAATTAGTTGTGGCTGTTGTTATTGTTTGGTTGTTGGGATCTACAACACCCCCTTCATCGATCCATATATTACTAGACTCATCCCATCTTACAATCGTTAACGCTTCTTGTGTAGCCGCTTCAACCAATGTATTTGGGGTTGTAACAGCACTCCAAGACAATGTAATTAAGCCGTCTACAGAGTTATCATTAACCCGATCTATAGTCCAATATTCTTGACTATTTATCTCTAATATATCTTCAGACTTAAGCTCGTGTGAAAACAAATCATTAGAACTTTCATAATAATACTTTCCTTTAAAGAAAGCACTAGAATTTTCTGGTGCAGATATACCAGCTAACCTATAATAGCCACCATCTCCAATAGGAAATGTAAATTCCTGATCTCCAATTTTATTTACAGGTCCATCTACATGACTAACATTAGAAGTATTGATGTGATTTCCATTCGTGTTAAATGTAATTTGCCCACCAAAATTATCGTTATCAACAACGCCTTCGTAAAAATCTGTAGTTCCACTAATATATATTTCACCTGATACATGAAATGGGTTTGCGCTACTACTATTATTAAACAAAACATTATGTAAATAACTAACTTGACTCCCGCTTATATTCTGAGTTTTGGAACCTATAAATTTTACTATCCCTGTGTTCTCATAAAAATCTAAAGCACCATCGTTATTAAAATGATCGTATACATAAGTTTCTCCATCGTTATTAAATGTTCCTTGACTTAAATTATCAAATTGAGACACTGTGGAGAACTGTGTATTTTCACTTACATACAATACACCTATATTAGAAGTTTGCGCTAGCATGCCATAAGAAAGGAGTAATAAAATGCTTATTTGTAATAAATATTTTTTCATGTGTCTAAATATTTAATTATTAATGAGTCTGATTTATTTTAAAAGAAAACAACTCTTTTTCTTTCTTCTAGATTTCCCTGAGGACAACAACGGCTTCTTGTTATTGCTATCCTCAGGATATTACAATTGCCTGTTATAAATTACTTTTTAAAATAAATCAGACTACTAATTAAAAACCTCTTTTACTTTACTTGATGTATTGAAAATTGAGATGTATATCCTCCTAGTACCGTTGCACTAAGTATAGGGGTAGCAACTCCAAATTGAATTTTATCCCCAACTTCTAGCTTTACCAAGGTTTGAATAGATCGTGTTGGTGGGGAAACGTCAACATCAAGATTTAAACCTATTACATTAATACCAATATTCACACTTAAATATGTGTCCTCAGCAAGAACCTCATGAGAAGATGTTCCGGCAGGTGTTTTAATAATCGCCACTCCAAACTGGGCAGCACTTACAGCTCCATTATTGTTGGCTTGTAGATTAATATTATATATACCTGATTGTTTCGCTGTAAAAATCCCTGTGTTCTCATCATATTCGTCATTTTCATCAAACTGCTGACCAGATGTCGAAAAATTTATTGCTCTATAACCATTAAAATCTAATAAAGAAACATTCAATAAAGAAAAATTACTAGAGGCTTTATAACTTACATAAGATTTTAATGGTGCTCCATAAATACTTGTAATAGCACTATAGACTTCTTCTTCATTTGTTATGTTATCCACAACAGTATCAATAACATCTACAGGATCACCATCAGAACCGTTTAGTGACGCTAACCAAACTGCTTCTGTTCCTGTAAATCCACCAGCTACTGCAATCTCATATGCCGAAGATCCATCAGAACCATCTGCACCGTTTAATGATGCCAACCAATCCGCTTCCGTTCCTGTAAATCCTCCGGCTACTGCAATCTCATAGGCTGAAGAGCCATTAGTTCCATCTGTACCGTTACTTCCATCTGCTCCATCAGCACCGTTTAGTGATGCTAGCCAAGCTGTTTCTGTTCCTGTAAATCCTCCAGCTACTGCAATCTCATAGGCTGAAGAACCATTAGTTCCATCTGTCCCGTTACTTCCATCTGCTCCATCAGCACCGTTTAGTGATGCTAGCCAAGCTGTTTCGGTTCCTGTAAATCCACCTGCTACTGCAATCTGATATGCTGAAAAACCATCTGAACCATCTGAACCATCAGTACCGTTACTTCCATCTGCACCGTTTAATGACGCTAACCAATCCACTTCTGTTCCTGTAAATCCTCCGGCTACTGCAATCTCATAGGCCGAAGATCCATCAGCACCATCACTTCCATTTGTTCCATCAGAACCATCTGCTCCGTCAACTCCATTTAATGACGCTAACCAAGCTGCTTCCGTTCCTGTAAATCCTCCTGCTACTGCAATCTCATAGGCTGAAGCTCCGTCTGAACCATCG